>JBBAAG010000033.1 GCA_041658405.1 Elusimicrobiota bacterium | reverse complement strand
AAAAGCCGGCGGGTTTGCGATTTGTATTTATAACAACTATTTATATTTCATTGGCGGATATAACACTCCGTCATCAACAATGTACGACACGGTTTATTACGCAACAATAAAAACCAACGGCGATATCAGCAGTTTCACGTTGTTACCCACAAAAATGCCGGTGAAACTATTTGAACATTCAGTACTGGCATATAACGGATACTTATATATTGTCGGTGGCCATTTGGGCAACGCACAGGACTCTAACAAAATATACTATGCTAAGATAAATGACGACGGTAGTATCGGTAGTTTTTCTACCAACGTTAATAGTTTGCCGATAAACATATCGATGTTATCTTGTTTTTTATCAAACGGTTATCTGTACATTACCGGCGGGCATAATTATAGTACATCTTATGACTGCGTGTACTACGCTAAACTCCAACCCGACGGTAGTGTAGGAACAATAACCTTATCGCCACAATCAATTATCCCTAAAGCAACAGCCAGTCATCACACATTAACAACAGATACAGGATTCTACATCATAGGCGGGATGAATAGCCGCGGGTATAGTAGAAACGATTTTAGCGATGTGTCAAACAACATTTACTACTCAAGATTTACGTTTATGACAAGCACCTACAGCGTATCGCCGGTGTTTACGGTTGACATTCCTGACAACACACCTCCTGAAAAAGTGGAATACGTAAATGACGGGGTAAGCACTGACGTTGAGGTTTGGTATTCCACAAATTCGTTATCCGCAAACTGGGCTAAAGCCAACGATTCCGAATCGTGCGTAGCGAAGTACTGGTACGCGGTTGGAACAAGCAGCGGGGAAACAGATGTTGTTAGCTGGACTGACGTTGGGTTGTCGACCTATGTCGTGAAAACCGGGCTGAGTTTATCCTATACCACTACATATTACGTTTCTATTAAAGCAGAGAACAACGCGGGGTTGATAGGCGATATCACATCGTCCGACGGTATGTGCGTCATTGATGTCTCCATAGACAAAACCCCGCCGTCAATACCCGAGTATGTATGGGACGGTACCAGTTATGATATTGACATTACGTTGTCCACCACAACGTTGTACGCTAATTTCGGCAGGTCGTATGATAATGAAACCGGAATAACAAACTATTTGTACTCTATTGGTACTGTAATAGGAAGTACAAATGTTGTTAACTGGACGGACATAGGGTATTCAACTTATGTAGTAACATCCGGGTTTACATTATCTGTAGGAACAACGTATTATTTTAATTTAAGGTCTGTTAACAACGCAGGGTTACAAAGCGGTACACGCATATCCGACGGTATCTGCGTTATCGTACAAACGTCCACCCATGCAGTTCTTGACACTATTCCGCCGTTCAACCCGGAAATAACGTCAAATACCCATCCTAAACACGACGTAGCGTACGCGAATACTACTGCAATATTTACATTAAACATTTCTACGCCTGACGCGTCAGGAATTGCGAGTTACTATTACCTCGTTAACGGCAGCAGTTATACTCTGGTTACGCCAGAGAACGGTACAAATGTTGATTGGACCACTATAACATTGGCAACCCTGGCGGACGGTATTTGGTATATCCACACAATGGCAATCGATTCCGCAGGCAACTGGTCCGCAAAAAATACTACACACTACAAATTTATTGTACACCTCACTATAGACCCGTCGCAAGACGTAGCGCTAGTTTATTCCGATGGGTTAAAAATCGACATCCCTGCGGGTACGTTGACTAACAGCACAAAAGTGGACGTTACAAGGCCTAATATCGTCAATCTCCCGAGGATCACTAGCGACCCAAAGTTGAAAGATACAACTATAGCTGTAGAAATCCGTTTAGCTGACGGTACGCATGAACTGGGGAATGATATTACCATCACAATTCCGTACACAGACGAAGATATCGTTGGGTTGGATGAAAACAACCTGAAGTTGTTTTATTACAATGAAGTTAATAAAGGCTGGGTGTTAATTCCCGCGTCGAGCGTAGATAAAGTGAATAAGAAAATCATTGCAAAAGTTAACCACCTCACAACGTTTAAAGTAATGGAGTTTACCAGCGCAACAGAAGAAATTGAATCGTTGTCAAACTATCCCAACCCGTTCAAGCCCGTTGCGCCATACACAAAAATACATTATGTGTTAAAAACAGACGCCGATGTGGATATCCGCATTTACGACCTCACCGGAGAACTTGTGTGGCAAAACAAAATTGTTGCCGGTAGTTCCGCGGGTGGCAGCGCCGGGCCGAACGACGTTACCTGGGACGGCAAAAACGGGATTGGCAGTGTTGTTGATACTGGCGCGTATATCTGTATCGTACAGTGCAAAGGCGTGAAACTGAAAACCAAAATCGGGGTGAAACAATAATATATATGAAAAATTTATTGATAACACTATTTACGCTAAGCATGTTTGTTCAGGTACTACCCGCGAGTAACGAAAAAGGCGGGATGCCAGGATATTTTCTTAACCTCGGCGGGGGCAGCCGGTCGTTAGGTATGGGCCGCGCGTATACCGGTTTAACCGACGATATCTCTGCGATTTACTGGAACCCGGCGGGGCTAATGCAATTAAACAATTTAGCGATGGAACTCTCGCACGTAAGTTTGTATGAAAACACGAGGTACAACACCGCGGGGTTCGCAAATAAAGCAAGTGATATATGGACGTACGGCGTAGGGATTGCGCAATTGTATACCGACGGTATTATTAAACGTGACGACAACAACACGCCCGGTAACGAAACAAACGATATAAACACTGCGCTGATCGTAGCAAACTCGTTGAAGTTAACAAAACATATTGGCGTAGGGCTCGGTGTGAAGATGGTAAACAAAATGTTTGACGACTATAACTCTACCTGGCTAGGTGTCGACCTTGGGGTGTTGGTTGTACCGGTAAAAAATGTTACGGTTGGTGCTAACATCCAAAACTTGATACATTCCGGCGGGTACCCTGTACCTATTATCGCAAAGCTGGGAGCGGCGGCAAAAATTATACCTGAAAAGTTGTTGCTCACAGGTGATATTGAAACAGTGAACGACCAGCTGAGATTTCATGCGGGAATAGAATCGAGGTTGATAAATACATTAGCGCTGCGTGGCGGGTACGATAATGGTATGCTAACTGCAGGGTTAGGGTTGAGGGTAGGTAATTACAGCGTTGACTATGCGGTGTTAAATCATGACGAGTTCGGGCTCAGCCATCGCGTAAGTATAATTTATACGTTTAAAAAACCACCCGAAACGAACCGGGTGACGAAGAACAATAAAGTTGAAGATACCAATTACGGTATTGTAGACGTTGCGCTGGGAAAAGACGATACGTCGTTACCGCCGGTATGCGAAGTCAAAGCGATAAAAGAAGTGCCGTTAGCGATATACCACTTGTTTACAAAAACCGGAATTTCAGTTGTAAATGTCAAAATCAACAACCCCAACGACTACGAACAAAAATACCGAATAAACTACCGCTTTGGCACAACAAATCCTGTTGAAACACACGATGTTGTAGTTGCAGGCAAAACCACGTCCCACGCCGATATTGTGCCGGTAAACATCGTTGACAACACACAAAACATCAATGCTGCAACGCCCGCGATGGCGACGTTGTATGTTGAAATTGAAAAAACGCGTGATAACGGTAAAACAAAACCTGTATTGAAAAACAATTTTAGCGTGAGCTTATTGCCCTATGACCAGTATACTACAAGCGTTGTAGACGCTAACGACAAAACGTTTGACGTGATGAACACTATCGCCGGCTGGGTGACATATAACGACCGTGTGCTCACCGAAGTTGTTAATAAAGCCAGTGACCGTGGGAGCAAACAATCGCCTGTTGTTAAAATCATAGGATATCAATCCCCGCAGCTGTTCAGCAAACCGCCGAATGTTGACGGGCGGAGCATGGACGGCCGAGAAACAGATTTTCGCGCACAGGTAAAGTTGTTGTACGACACGCTAAAAACCGATTACGGCGTAAAATATATTAACCAGCCGGTATCATTTGGCGCGTCGCAACGCGTAAAACTGCCGGCGGAAACGCTGAAAAACAAAGGAAATTGTATTGAGCTCTCGGTACTGTTTGCAAGCTTGCTTGAAAGTATAGAAATCGACCCTATCTTGTTGTTGTCTTACGAAACCGGCCATTCAATTGTTGGCTGGCGCGTACCGGTTACCGACGAAACAGAACAGCCGAGGTACCGGTTTCTCGAAACCAACCTTTTTGGCGAAGATTTTGAGAAAGTGTATGCAAAAGGGCAACAATTGATAAACGACTACGGCCTCGCGAACGAGCTCGCTAACGGGAAAACAATAACGTTTGACGATATAGGATTCTACGGCAAAAACGATGCTATCGTTATGTACGATATACGTAAACTCCATCAAATCATTCCGCCGGCGCCATACCTCAAATAGGAAACGAAGTTGAGTTAGTTCACTTCTACAATCCATCGCTTTTATATTGTCGTAGGCGGTGTTTGTTTTTATCAGGTTCTTAATTCCCACGTTTTGGCTGGCGTTACTACTGATGTTGTTGTTCGGCGTAAAACTCGGGTGGCTGCCAATCTCGGGGTTACGGTCAATAAATTACGACGAGATGTTCTGCGGCACTTACCGATGCCGCTGTTCGTATCTGCGTTCAGCGGGCGCGGGGTTGTCGCGGTACGCGCGGGCCAGTATGCTCAAGACGATGCGCCAGGATTATGTGCGTACTGCCAGAGCTACAAAATAACAAAGTTATTCTACAACTATTTACTTGACAAAATATGTGATTTAAGATATTCTTATATTAAGACAGTACGAAATTAAGAAAGGAGCGGTAATATATGAGCCGCGCATTAGTACGCACACACCACCAGGTGACCATACCGGAAGACATCCGGAAGAAAGTACACGTAGAAGTAGGCGACCCGGTAGACATCTCAATCTCCGAGAACGGTGAGATAATAATAAAACCGTTAAAAACAATTGATCCATCCCAATCATGGTTCTGGAGCAAAGAATGGCAGGAAAGCGAAAGGGACGCAGAGAAAGCTATTACTAATAAAGAAGTGATCGGCCCGTTTACCACCGCGAAAGACGCAATTAAAGCGTTGAAGAAAAACAAACAGTGAAAACAACTTTTACCAAACCGTTTGTCAAAGACTACAACCGTTTACCAGCGCAGATACAAAAACTGTTTGACAAACAACTATCGTTATTGTTAACGAACTTCCACCACCCGTCTTTACGCACAAAAAAAATACAGGGCACGGACCGTATATGGGAAGGCAGCGTAACGATGAACTACCGGTTTACGTTTGAGATCATAGACGACACACTTTGTTTCCGCAGGATTGGCATGCACAACATCTTGAACCATCCGTAATATTGGGTAAAATTGCACATTTCCCGATGTAACCGGGACAAGACTCAAACAGGGGATACAAACCCCTTACCCGGGTGAAAACAATCGATTGTAGCGCAAATAAAGAAGCCGTATTAGCGACGATCTTCTGAAAACTCTACAAAACAAGACAAACCCTTTCCGCCAGACTGTAAAATAACTTCGATAAATGACCCATCTTAACCTTGAATATTGACCCGGAGGGATGTATAATACAATCGTCAGTAAATTAAAAGGGAGGACTGGGTCATTTTTCGATGTTAGAAGTGGGTCACTTTTCAATGTTAAAACTCACCGATAGAGGTTAAACGTAAAGACCAACAATACTTTTTTACCCGCAAATGGCAGAAGATGGCGGCTAAATCCGAATCTGAAATTAAAAAGGGACATATTAAAAGTTACCGAAACGGTAAAGCATTAGCAAAAGCGATTAAAAATGATTAAAGAAGTCGTTATCCCGCTTTCTATAGAGAAACATATCAAGAAGTTCCCAGTTGAGGTACGAAAAAAGCTTTATTGGTGTATTGCAAAATAACCTCGAAGATTAACCCGTCTTGATATTGAAAATTAACCCGGAGATATGTAAACCACTAGCGACGGGATATTAGCAATAAATCCAGGTTAATATTCAATGTTACAAGTGGGTCAAACTCGGGGTTAATTTACAAGTTGTATAAATGTCGTTTAAAAATATTATTTATTTATGTATAATTGCATAATCTTAGGAGATAAAAGCTGTATGGCAAAAAAATGGCTAATATTCATAATTATTTGTATTACAAGTTTCACTACTACAAATGTTTATGCAAAATGGGTTGAAGAAATTGTTGGTACGAATAATCCTGATGACGGTGCAGGCTGTAGCCTGATAATTGACTTTATGGGAAACCCGCGTGTGAGCTATATTAACACAGACACCGGCGGATTGGCGTATAGCTGTAGACTTGGTAAAACATGGAAGATAACGGTGGTAGATACTACTACGGTTGTTTCGAATTTTACGTCAATAGATTTGGATAAATACGGATACCCGCATATTGCATATTATGACGCGATAAACAAGGATTTAAGGTATGCATATTATAATGGTGAAACGTGGTATACTGAAATTGTTGATAGCAAGGACGATGTGGGATCGGCACCATCATTAAAACTAGATAACGCAGGGCTTCCGTGGATAGGATATTATGATGAAACTAATACTGCATTGAAATGCGCGCATAAGACAGGTTCTAAGTGGCAGATAACTACTGTTGATAACGGTCCTAATGTAGGCTCAACAAACAATTTGTGTTTAGATAGTTCAGGATGTCCGCATATAGTATATTCTGATGCTGTGTCACAAGTTTTAAAATACGCTTTTTGGGATAATAAACAGTGGGAAATAGAGATGCTTAATAAACTTGGTTCACGGATTTCTTATGGCAATATGTTTTTTAATAAACAAAACGATTTGTACATTTTCTATATTGATTTATTTGGGAAAATTGACTTCAGATATGCGGTACGTAAATCAGGTGAAAAACAGTGGCGGGTTGAAACTATCGAAAGTTTAGATATTATTTACAACCTTAGTTATTACATTAAAACACTTTCCTATACGGACTCTGCTGGGAAGTTATACGCTGGTTATTGTAACTACATTCATAATTGTTTGGTATATTGTGAAAAGAGCAAGTCTGATACGAAATGGAATAAAAGTGATTACAATTTTAGTTCATCAGGTGACTCAACTATTATAGATTATTCAATGTCTATAGACCGTAAAGGTATGCCATATTTCGTATATTGGTTTAAGAATAAAGGGTTGAGGCTCGTTAAACTAGTGAATCCCGCGAAATAAAAATTGTGCTTGTCTACAGATTGCCAATACTGCAAGTAGTGTGTTATAATAAAAAAATGTAATAGCTTAATTTACGGCATTGTTCTAAAAAGAAGGGATTGGAATTAAGATGGTAAAATACGGTGTTAACTTAATAAAAACAGTTATTTTTTTGTGTATAGGAGTATTTATGAATTATAGTACCGTTAAAGCAGAGGAATTGCCGTTACCTGAACTAAATGCTTGTCACACAAGCACAGTGCCGTTGATTGATGGTGTGGTGAAAGATGAAGAATGGCCTTCCGCATCAAGGACTACGGATTTTGTGGAGTACAAAACCGGCTTAACGGTGAAAGAAAAAACTTGTGCGTATTTTATGTATGACGAAAAAAATATTTATATCGCGTTTAAATGTATGGAATCACAGATGGATAAGCTTATCGCCAAAACAACGGAAGAAAACGGTACGGTCTTCTATGATGACTGCGTAGAAGTATTTCTTTGCCCATCATTTTTTGTGTCAGACCGTAACTACTACCATTTTGCGGTGAATGCGAAGGGAACGAAATTCGCGAGGTATGGTAACGTTGCACGGGAAGGGTCGTTGCATGGCCTTACCTGGGATGCGAAGGCGTATATTGGTAAAGATTATTGGACTGTAGAAATGAAGATACCGTTGGAGTCAATGAAAGTACGCGCGCAGCCAATACCGTATTGGCGGATAAATTTTGGGCGTGAAGAACTGCCAAGTAAGGAAATCAGTAGTTGGTCTCCTACCTACGGGTCATTCCATAATGCTGAACGTTACGGTAAACTTATGGGGTTAGATAAACTGGTGAACTCAAACTGTGCGGGGAAGCCGGTGTTTATAAAACCCGTTGAAGTACCGCAAGCCGGTACGGGTGACGGTATTATAACCACAGATATGCCGGATGCGTATACTCCGCCTATAGCGTCGACTGAGGTCGTTATTATTCCAAAACCTGTGAGTATGGTTTTTGCAGAGGGGAAGTTTAGTCTTACCCCGGAGACAGTTATTGCCATAAAGGATGGGTTTCAACCCGAAGATAAGTACGGTGCTGCGGAACTCGTAGAGGAGGTTAAGAGTGTCACAGGGTATGACCTAAAGGTTGTTACTTATAAGGACTTAGGCTACAACGGGGCTGGTACTAACGCAATAGTGTTGGGTGAACCTGGTGCTGATAAAATAGTTAACGGGTTAGCCAAGAAAAACGGTATTGTGTTCAACAAAAAAGTTTTGAAACCGGAAGGGTATCTTCTTAAGGTGTCACCGGGTAATGTTTTTGTGCTTGGGATGGATAAACGCGGGACGTATTACGGTGTGCAGTCGTTAAAACAATTGGTTAACCGCACAAAAAAGATTCCAGGGGTTTTAATCACCGACTACCCCGCAATGCCTTACCGCGGGATACATGTTCTTGTGGATAAACATTCGTTGGTTACCCACGGTAAGATGATTGATAAATTGTTCGCACTGTACAAAATTAATAATCTTACATTTGAGTGTGAACAAGGGATTAAGTGGGACTCATGTCCTACCCTCGCTGACCCGCAGTCGGCTAGTAAAGAGGATATTAAAAAACTTATCTCGTATGCGAATAAGCATTTTATTACGGTTACGCCGTTAGTACAAACCTTAGGGCATCTGGAGTACGTCTTCCGTAAGGATAAGAAGAATATGGAATTCTGTGAGGATCCAAATTCGCCTTACGCTTACTGCCCGATGAACCCGAAGAGTTATGAATGGGCATTCGGGATGATTGATGAAGCAATTGAGTTGTTTGGTAATCCTGAACATTTCCATATTGGGCATGATGAACATAATATGCGGGGTGATTTCCCGAACCCGGCACATAAGGAGTGCACAAAACTCGGGAATCTCGAACTCTATTTCCGTGATACTCTGAAGATAATTGATTATGTTAAGTCAAAAGGTGTGAAGCATCCTGTTATGTGGGGCGATGTGTTGTTAAAACCTGACTTCCGTCCTTATATAAAAAGAATACCGAAAAATGTTATTATCGCGGATTGGCATTATGATTCTGTGAAAAAGTTTGAAAGCGTAGATTTTTTTAAATCAAAGGGATACCAGGTGCTTGCTTGTACATGGTATAGTTGGGGGAATATCCAGAATTTTGTGTATTACGGGATGGATAGGAATATACTGGGGTTGCTGCATACAACCTGGGCTGGGTATTTTAATAATAATGATATTGTCCAGCGTGCGTTTGACCAGGTGGAAGCTTATATTTTAGCCGCAGAATTCGCGTGGGCTGGGAGAAATAATTCGTTAAAGGATCTTGGGTATAATGTTGATGAAGTGTTGATACAACAATGGCGTGAGGATAAACTTCCGGAGGAAACAAAAAAAGGGTTTACGGTTGATATTTCTAGGTTGTGTAACTTAAGTTTTGTTGATACTGAACAACGGTTCGGCTGGATTGGTGAAGGGTATCTCCGTGATATGTCATCGTTACCGACAGGACGGTTACGCCTGCGGGATGGTATAACCTACTATATTCTTGATACCGGAAAAAATGGTGCGACTGCTGTGGCGTTATACGCGCAGGATGTTGCCAGTGAGTTCCCGGAAAAAGTGTTTATCCCAGTCCAGAAAAAAGCTGTGAGATTATATTTTCTTCACTCGTTTATATACGGTGTAAAGAAAAAAACTGTTATCGGGGAATATAATATCAGGTACGAAGACGGGACTGCTAAGAATGTTAAGTTGATCCACGGGGTTAATATTGACACATGGTTAACCGACCTGGCGGGGTATGATACAATGCTTGCGTGGGAAGGGAAAACTAAGGGAGAGGAACGTATTACCCTGCGTTCCTATGCGTGGAATAATCCTGAACCTGAGAAGGTTATTAAAGAAATTGTGTTTACATCAGCTAATACGCCGGCAATGCCGGTATTACTGGCGATTACAGGGTTGGAGTAAGGATAGAAATATGAAATTACTTTTTATGGGTACCGCTGCGGCAGAAGGTTGGCCGGCATTGTTTTGCCAGTGTAAACACTGTGAGTCCGCCAGAAAAATCGGTGGGAAAAATGTGCGTGCACGCGCGGGGATAAAAATCGGGGATAAGTATCTCCTGGACTTTTCACCGGATGTGTTTCACTTCGCTATGAAGTACAACTTCTCGTTTGGTGATATACAACATTTATTTATTACACACGCGCATAATGATCATTGCCAGGTGGAACAGCTTGCTTACCGTGTACCGCCGTTTGCGCATCTTAATGATGCTCAACAAAAACTTGTTATCCACGGGAATGCTCAGGTGATGAACAAGATCAAAGCTGTGTTTAGCGATACGCTTCTTGAGAAACTTAATATTGTATTGGACACGCTTCAGCCGTTTAAGTCGTTTACCGCTGGCGAACTTGAGGTAACAGCAATTGCTGCAAAACACGGTACTACCGACCCGCTGAATTATGTTTTTAAGTATAAAGACCGGGTAACATTGATTGCGTTTGATACCGGTTGGTACAATGATGAAACATGGGAATACCTTAAAAAACAAAAGTTTGACCTCGTCATACTGGACTGCACAATGCAGAACCTTGACCTAAAGATGGGTATGAAAGCATGCGGGCATCTGGGGATAAATACTGGCCTGGAAGTGATAGCTGAACTAAAAAAGTTTAATACTGTGCGTGAAGGTTCTACCCGGTATATAGTAACACATTTCAGTCATAACGGCGGGATGATGTATCACGAACTTGAGGCACAGCTTGCGCCTCATGATGTTATAGTAGCGTATGACGGAATGACTGTTGAGATTTAAGGATTATTTGTATAATATTGGTTTAAATAGTATAGGCAAGGGGGAGTAAGTGGTGTATGCATAGAACACGGTTGGCGGTAACAGCATTGGTTTTTCTTACGGTTTCTGTGTATGCCGCGGATGTTGCCAGAGTTGTACCGGAAATTCGTGAGGATGAAGGTAAATACCAAAAGGTGCTGGGTTCAGCGTTATCGTATGCTAAACTGCCAATAGGGTTGGTTTCAATGCTAAAACTTAACCGCGAGAATACAAACACTGCTATGCTTACTCCGCCGGATGACTGGCCTGATGCTAAGTATCAATCTCCGGGTGAATGGTTAGCGGAAATTGAGCGTATCCAAATGTTAGCGGAAAATACAGATAATGAAAATATCCTGGTCTCTGCGTTTGGAAGGATATTGTTTTGTGTAGTACAGAAGTATGTTGTAGAATCCGCGCAGTCCTCTACGGAATCATGGGAGATGGGAGGAGCAGCGAGTGCGGATTATAAGTATAAGTCAATAAGTATTCTTTCAGCGGAGCAGTTAACCGAGCTGGGGGATGACGTTGCGCAGCGGTGGTATCAGTTATGGGTTAATTACAGGATTAAAACTTTATCAAAAAAACTTGAAACGGCATACGACTATTTTATCCTTGCAAATGAGTATATCTATGTGGGTGATACGGATAACGCGGTGGTTACCTATAAAAAAGGTATTGCTAAGTTTAAGGGTGATGCCAAACTTTATAAGGAATTAGGTAAGTTGTATACTTCAAAAGGGATGTACGGGTTCGCTATTGATGTGTATCTCGCGTGTCTTGAACAAAAACCGCTGATGCACGATGTTCGGAGGAACCTGGCATTGATATACGAAGTGTTTGACTCAAAAACATTATTAAGTTTTGGGAAGTATAAAAAGGAAGCTGTGAAACAGTGGCAGGTGTTGTATGGTACGGAATATGATGGTGAAGCAAAAAATCATGTCCTATTATTAGGGCAAAAATAGCGGAGGTAATTTTGTGTATGTCAGAAAAACCTTTTAAACGTAAAAAGATACTTGTTAATAAGGAGTTGCAATGGAAGTATACGATGATGGTAGCAGCTGCGTTATTAGTGATGCTTGTTATGTCCGTGATTGCAGCGTTTTTTATGGTACAGACAATTCTACCCGACATATTTTCCTCTGCGTATAAGGATACTGTGAAGAGTATTTACCTATGGCTGGTGGTTATCGGTTTAATATTTGTGGGTTTAGTCATATGGTTGTCGTTATACTTCTCACACCGTATTGCCGGGCCGCTGTACAGGATTGAGAAAGATATTAATGATATCATTGAGACTAGTGATTTTAGTAAGCGAATTGTATTACGTCAGAAAGATGAACTATCGTCGCTTGCGGGTACGATCAATACATTGATCGCTGCGATACAGATTAATTATCGTAAAAATGAGGTGAAAAAATGAGCAAGATACAGAATAGTTATTCAGCCGGAGTAGCGGCTGTAGATATTACTCCAAAGGTTGGGGTTGACCTCTGCGGATTTGCTGCAAGGACTAAACCGTCAGACGGGAAGTATGATAACCTAAAAGCTAAAGCGTTAGCGTTATCCGATGGTGCTAATATCACCGTGATTGTGGCAAGTGACCTTATTGGATTAAGCCCGGAAACTGTTAAGGATATACGTTGCCGGATAAATAAGTTGACGGGTTTACCGGAGGATTGTGTGATGATTACTTCCACACATACGCATTCCGGCCCGGCATTACCGCCTTTACGCGGGTTAGGTGTGTCTTTGGATAAGGTTGAAGAAGAAATTAAAACTAAGATTGTTAAGATTGTCCTCGCAGCGTTGAAGAAAATGGAGAATGTAACTATCTGGGTTGGAACCGGGACAAGTGAAATCGGTGCAAACCGTATAAAGAAACCGTTGGATATTGATAAACAATTGTATGTAATAAAAATTGTTAATAGTGGTAGTAAGAAAGTTTTGGCGGTGATCGCGAATTATGGATGCCATCCTGTGGTGTTAGGGGGCGGGAATTATAAAATATCAGCTGATTACCCGGGTGTAGTGCAAAAAGTTGTGGGAAAACGTCTTTCTGCTAAGACTGTGATGTTTTTGAATGGTACATGCGGAGATATAAATCCTGCGGTTGGATGCGGGAAAACTGTTAGCTGTATGCGTAAAGTCGGGCAGGAATTAAGCACGGATATCCTGCGTGTGTTGAAAGGCAAGATGAAAAAAGTACAGGGGCCGGTGGTTTATAAATCAAAATTCGTTAAGGTTTTTTTTGAGAAACCGTTAAGTACAAAAGAACTCATGGTGAAGCGTGATTTGTACAGGCAAAAATATCTCGCTGCCCGCGCGGATCCAAAAGCTTCGGATGCAACAAAAAAGGTTGCGTATTCGCTTTACGAGTATGTATGCAGGGATATACAGTTAGTAAAAAAAGGTAAGTACCCTAAGGATTATAATCTCGAAATACATGCGGTACGAATCGGTAATTTGTTTATTATTGGAATTCCGGGCGAAACTTTTACAGGGATTGGTTTAGGGATTAAAAATAAGTGGCGGAAATATAATGTATTAATCGCGGGTTATGCGAATGGAGATATCGGGTATATACCTACAAAAGCAGCGTTCAGGGATAAAGGGTATGCCACGCATAGCGCGCCTATTTGGTACGGATTGCCTATATTCAAGGATAGTATTGAACGTATAGTTGTGAATACTGCGAATTCGTTGATTGCGCAAACGTTGAGGAAGTGATTATATAGTTGACTTTTTGAATAGGAATGGATATAATCTAAAAATTGATATTATATTGTTGGAGCTTTGGGTTTTATAGTAAGGAGCTTACTGGTGATAAACTTGAATATAACAGCGCGGCATTTTAAACTTACCCCGGATGTAGTTGAGTACATTAATAAGCGTGTTAATCGTATAGAACGCTATTTTTATCAGGAATCTTTCGGGAACGCGGTGGTGACACTGGAGAAAAACAGGTATAGCGTGGAAATTATACTGCATTCCGGCAGCGCGTCGTTTAAGGTACGGTCAGAATCGATAGATTTGTATACTGCTATAGATGAAGTTTCGGATAAACTTAAACGCCAGGTAGGGAAGTTTAAGGATAGGATACGTTCAGCAAGGCGAAAACAACAGTCACCCAGGAGTTATGAAATTCAGCCGGAAGATCTTGAAAAACTTAATATTCAAATCGATACTTTACGGCTGCCTAAGGTTATTAATACGCAACAGTATAAAGTGCGGGGGTGTTCAATACGCGAAGCATTGGAGATTGTCCGTGACTCAAAGTTGAAGTGTTATCCGTTTTTTAATAATGCAACTGAAAAACTTAGCGTATTGTTTTTAACGGCAGAAAATGAGTGTGAGTTGTTGGAAATAGATTTTTAGGGTTTCAAGGATGAAGGAGTAGTAAATAAATGAAGATTTTGGATTTTCTTTGTTCAGACGCTATTGCGATTAATCTTGAGAGCGAAACAAAGAAAGATGCTATCAAAGAATTAGTTGACTATCTGGTAAAAGCAAAAAAAATTAAAAATGAAGAAAAAGCGATCCAGGCGTTGTTGGAACGCGAAAAACTTGGGACTACAGGAATCGGGCAGGGTGTGGCAATCCCGCATTGTAAGTCGGATAACGTAAGCGATATCGTGGCGGCGTTTGGTATCTCAAAAAAAGGCGTAGAATTTGATTCTCTTGATGGAGAACCGGTGTATATAATTTCATTGTTAATAGCTCCGACTGAAGCTGCGGGGGCGCATTTAAAGGCATTAGCTAAAATATCGCGTCTTCTTAAGGATAAATTTTTCCGTCAGGCATTGCGTGACGCGGAATCTGTTGATGCGGTAATCAAGATTATCCGGGAAGAGGATAATTACTGAACCAATGACAGCAGCGCTAACTGTTGACCAGCTGGTAAAGGATAAGGCTTTTGAATTTCAGCTGGAATTTGTTGCAGGACAGGGTGGGAGAAATAGTGTAGTTACCGTAGCAGAAATAAACCGCCCAGGTATAACCCTAACCGGTTTTTTTGACGATTTCCGTAATGAACGCATACAAATCATTGGTAAAGGCGAACATTCATACCTTATGTCTTTACCCGCGAAGAAAAGAAGTACTATACTCACAAAGTATTTTGAATTTAATATTCCATGCATTATTATAACCCGTGGACTCGCGGTAATCCCCGAAATGATTAAATTATCGGAAAAGGCAAACGTGCCGTTGTTGACGACTTCATTGCGTACAACTCAGTTCATTGCAAAGCTAAACGATTATCTTCAGGAAAAACTTGCTAAAATGACAATCGTGCATGGCGTTCTTGTTGATGTATACGGCCTTGGAGTGTTGATCTCAGGGGAAAGCGGTATCGGTAAGAGCGAGTGTACACTGGAACTACTCAAACGCGGGCATTTATTAGTAGCGGATGATGTTATTGAATTACGTCAGAATCCCGGGGGAGGGTTGGTCGGTGCCGGACAGGAAATTATCAGGCATCATATGGAAGTACGCGGATTGGGAATTATTGATATACGTATGCTGTTCGGTATAGGCGCTGTGCTTGACCGTACGCAAGTAGAACTTGTGGTGAACTTAGCGGATTGGAATGAATCCCTGGAGATTGACAGAATCGGATTAGAAGAACATTATCATTCATATCTTGATGTTAACATACCGGAAATAACAATACCTATACGTCCTGGGAGAAACATTGCTGTACTCATAGAAGTCGCAGCGATGAATCAGAGGTTGAAAAACCGCGGGCATCACGCTGCACGTGAACTTAACCGCCGATTGATTAAGTTGATGACACAGAATAAGTCCGAAGATAAAAAGCCTAATGAGTATTAACAGCAAGTTGAAACAAAGAGTGTTCAACCTGGTAGTTATTGGCGGCGGGACAGGGTTGTCAACATTACTATCAGGGTTAAAACTTTTACCGTTTAGATTAACTGCGATAGTTACAGTTACTGACAACGGTGGTAGTTCCGGGTGGTTACGTAAAGAATTTAAAGTTCTTCCTCCTGGTGATATCCGTAACTGCATGATTTCACTGGCTGATGATACAATGCTGCTCTCAAAACTTTTTAGGTATAGGTTTAAATCAGGCCGCGGGCTTAAAGGACATTCGTTTGGCAACCTTTTTCTCATGGCAATGACTGATATCGCAGGAACGTTTGATGCAGCAGTTACGGAATCCAGCAGAGTATTGGCAATACGAGGTACTGTTCTGCCGGTTACTTTGGCGAATGTAAATATCGGTGCGTTGCTTAGTAACGGTAAAACAATCTGTGGTGAAACCAATATTACATCCCGCGGGACTATCGAGAAAGTGTTTTTGTATCCGATGCGCACACCACCGGCAGCGCCGCGGGTTATTGACGCGATCAGGAACGCGGATGCCGTGGTGCTCGGGCCGGGAAGTTTGTTTACCAGTATAATACCAAACCTTCTTGTGAAAAATGTTGCAGAAACGTTGAGGAAGTCAAAAGCGCCTAAGATTTATGTGTGCAATATTATGACACAAAACCTTGAAACTTCAGGGTTTACCCTAAGTGATCATCTGGATGCATTGTATAAACACGGGGGATATAAGATTATTAATTACGTGCTTGCTAACACAGGTGAAATACCTGCGGTACTCGCAAAACGGTATGCGCATGAGAATTCATATCCTGTGGTTTACGATAAAGAGCGTGTGGATACCAGATTATGTAAAATACTTACCGGTAATTTTGTTTCTACCCAAATATTTGCACGTCATGATTCAGTAAAACTTGCGAAAGTTATACATAAAATAATTAAGAAATGGTATAATAAATAGTTTAGGTTCACAATATTAAGGTTTAGGAGAAACTTAGTTGTGTTAACTGGTATTGTAGTTATAACACATGGCAATTTTGGGAATGAACTTGTTAAAACGGCACTTAATATTGTCGGGCAAAAAGAGTTTGTGGCAACACTCTCTGTTAACCGTGAATGCCCGGCTGATAAAGTATGTGTGGATCTTGATAATGTAATCGCGCAATGGGCAGGGGTTAATGCGGTGCTTATATTAGTAGATATGATGGGTGGGACACCGTGTAATCTGTGTATGCCTTTACTGAAGAAGTCGTGCGCAACTTCAACGGAAATTGAAGTTGTAACAGGTGTAAACCTTATGATGCTGGTAAGTGCATTGAATAACCGTGAAACAATGGAATTTAAGCAGTTAGTAGAAAAAGTTGTTAATGACGGCAAAAAAAATGTTCAGGCTATGAAACAGTTGCTATTGGCAAAACTTAAGAATCAGCAAGGTTAACGGTAAGAGTTTATGGGGATAACATTAATAAGAATTGATGATAGGTTGATACACGGCCAGGTTGTGGAAGGATGGCTGAGGTATACGCACTCAAACCATGTATGGGTAATAAATGATAATGCAGCGGGTGACGAACTTCAACAGGCATTGTTGTCACTGGCAACACCGTCGTATGTCAAACTTTCTATTCTCAGTATACAACAAGCACTGGAGAAGTTTAAGAAAAAAGAACACGAAGCTGACAGCGTACTTGTATTATTCTCAAACCTGCCCGATTTGGAAAAGGTGGTTGATGCAAATATAAAAATTGAAATTCTTAATATTGGCGGTATGCATGTGTGTGCCGGTAAAAAATTGTATTTTAATCATCTTGGCCTGGATACACAGGATATCAGGATCTTGAATAAACTATTTTCCATGGGTGTGCAGATTGACTCCCGAGCGGTGCCTATGGATGCAAAAGAAAATATAAAGGAATTATTGAAAGATGAGTAAAAATAAAGCGGTATTTCTTTTTGGTATACATAATCACCAGCCGGTAGGGAATTTCGGTTTTGTTCTTGAATACGCTTACGAAAAGTCGTATCTTCCGTTTCTGCAGATAATGGAACGTTTTCCTGATGTAAAATTCGCGTTACATTGCAGCGGGTGTCTGTGGGACTGGATACTTACTCACAAGCCGGAGTATATTGAACGTATACGCAAACTCGTGGATCGCGGGCAGGTGGAAATGATCAGCGGCGGGTATTACGAACCAATTCTACCCGTAATACCTGATAGAGATAAAGCCGCGCAGTTGAAGAAGTTTAATATTTTTATCCAAAATACATTTGGGGTAAAACCTAAGGGTATGTGGCTTGCAGAACGTATTTGGGAGCCGCATTTAGTAAAATTTATTGCGGATGCAGGCTTGGAGTACACGTTCCTTGATGATTACCATTTTATCTGCGCTGGATTAAACTATCCTGTGCTCGATGGTTATTATGTAACTGAGGACCAGGGGTATAAGCTTAATGTATTTCCTATAAGCCAGAAGTTGAGATATATCGTTCCTTTCAGCGGTACACCGCAGAAAGTTGTGGATTATATTCGCGACAATGCGGATGAATCCGGGAAAAAAGCGTTTATCCTTGCGGATGACGGCGAAAAGTTTGGGGTATGGCCCGAAACGTATAAACACGTATATACCGATGGATGGCTTGAAAAATTTGCGGTATCATTAACCGAGAATAAAAGCTGGTTGCCTACAATAAATTATTCTGAGTACCTTTCAAAATACCCGCCATTAGGAAGGGTATACATACCGACAGGCAGTTATTTTGAGATGTCAGAATGGTCATTACCGTCTGATGTACAGCTGCAATTTAAAGAGGTAATGACACAGTTGGATGAGAAAAAAGAAGAAAATATTGTACTGAAGCGTTTTGTTAAAGGTGGAATCTGGCGTAATTTTATGACCAAATATTCGGAATCGAATAATATGAACAAACACGCGTTGCTGTTAAGTAATAAGTTGTGGAAGTATCAAGAACAGCATCCGGATAAAACTGGAGATATTGAGTTCATTAAAGCTCAGGATGCATTGCTTTCATCGCAATGTAATTGCAGTTACTGGCATGGCGTGTTTGGCGGGTTGTACCTCCCGCATTTGCGCAGTGCTGTTTACAGGGATATGATTATGGCAGAAAATATTGTTGATTATATGAACGGCACATTGAATTCCTCATATGCAGAGAGTATTGACTATAATATGGATGGAATGAATGAGACAATAATTTCGTCAGAAAAAATTAAACTTTTCATCGTGCCGCATGTAGGGGGTACGCTTGCTGAGATAGACTACCGCCCAAAAAATGTTAATCTCACAAATGTGCTTACTAGAAGGAAAGAAGCCTATCATAAGAAGTTGGTTGAATACATAGAGAACCGTTCAAAAAATAGCATACACGGACAAGTACAAACGATACATGATCTTGTTAAGGTAAAGGAAGATGGGTTAGAGGATTATC
This sequence comes from Elusimicrobiota bacterium, assembly GCA_041658405.1. NCBI lineage: Bacteria > Pseudomonadati > Elusimicrobiota > Elusimicrobiota bacterium. The sequence goes on along the minus strand of JBBAAG010000033.1, from coordinate 11,355 downwards.
TGTTTTACGACTGGTATCCCAGGGTATCTTTGATTGACCATTTCTTGCATCCTGAATCTACAATCCAGGATTTCAGAAAGTCTAAATACGGAGAACAAGGCGATTTTGTTAACCAGCCATACAAGTTAAACATCATGAAGAATGATGTTACTGAAGTTAAGTGCGAGCTTTTCCGTAAAGGGTATGTGTGGGTTGGCCCGGAACATATTGAGTTGGAAGTAAGAAAAGTTATTACTCAGAAGTCAGGGGATGCAGGGTTTGAAGTTAAGTATGAACTTACCCCGAGAGTTGTAAAGCCTGTGAGAATGTGTTTTTCTACCGAATTTAATTTTGGGGATTTTGTTAGGGACGGGAAGGATGAGGCTAAGGTAACTAACTCTGTCATCAGCTGGGATAAAGTTGATACCGTGAATAACTTGGCTATTGAATTTATTTTTGATGAGAAAGCGGATATCTGGCAGGTTCCGCTTGAGACAGTATCGTTGTCTGAAGGCGGGTTTGAACGCGTAAAACAGGGTGTTACCATAATGCCTATCTGGAAGATAGAAATATTGCCTGGTATGAGCTGGACATTAAAAATTGTTGTTAAGATTAAGGAATTGTAATTTAAAATGTTTGTTGAAGCATTAGGTATTACCGCAATAGCAGCGTTCTTACACCTTGACGGGTCATATTTCGGGCAGTTGATGATTGGCCGGCCGATAGTGGTAGGGACTTTGGTTGGTATTTTAATGGGTGATATCGTAATCGGCGCAAAGCTTGGGTTGGCGATAGAACTTATCTGGATAAACGTTATACCGATTGGAACAACGTTTTTGCCGGATGTAACAGGTATTGCGTTTTTTTCTGTTTTCTGGATACTATCAAACGGCAAATTGGATACGGGTAATTGTTTGTATGCCTTAGCACTGGCATTGCCGTTCGGTATATTGTCTCAACAGATAGATTATTGGGTACGCAAGCAAAATAGCAGGTACGTACAACGGGTTGAACAACATGTAAACAACGGTGAGTTTAGCTATATTGGTGTATTGATTACGCATCATCTTTTCTGGTTGTATATTATAAGATTAATAACCTATCTAGGGATCATATTTGCAGGAAAGTACCTGTTAACATTAATACATTCTTTGTTACCTATAACGTGCAGTGTGAATTATGATACGGTATTTCAATTGTTTATACTTTTAGGCTTAGCAGTAACATTTAATATGTTTATAGAAGGACGGGCTGGATTTATAGACAAGTTGTTAGGAAGAACTAATTAATATGGCAATATTGGACCGCCGCGATCTTTTACTAATATTTTTCCGGTCATTTCTGTTGCAGTTAGGTTGGAATTATGACCGCAAACAGGCGTTTGGGTTTACCTATATAATAGCGCCGTACTTGCGTAGGTTTTATAAGGATCCCGATGAACAGAAGAATGCTATCTTGCGGAATCTGACGTTTTTTAATTCACACCCGTGCCTGTCAAATTCTATTGTCGGTACAGTACTTGCATTAGAAGAAAAACGTGCTGCGGGAGGTGGAATTGATGAAAATGTTGTGAGTACAGTTAAAACGCAGATGGCGGGGCCGATCGCAGCACTGGGTGATTTATTTTTTTGGTCGACCTGGCGGCCGTTGGTTGCATTAAGCACAATGGCATTTTTCTTTGCGTTTAAAGGTGCCCATGAATGGATGCCGGCATTGATATTTTTGCTGTTGTATAACTCCGTACATTTACCGATAAGGTATTATGTGTTATTACGGGGATACTATGAAAATGTTAAATTCATTCAAAAAGTTAAGGAGTGGAATGTGCAGAAGTATATAGATAAAATGCATATTTTTGGAGTGGTATTAATAATTGGCTTAACGGGTTATACTATTTTCTTTATGCCATGGCAGTTTAGTGAGAAAGTGTTAATGGTGGTATTTTTTGTTGTTAGCACGATATTGCTGATGCTGCAGGTGTCGTCAACAAAGTTGTTTTATTTGGTGATAATACTCGGTGTATTATTGAGTTATTTTAAAATTATTTAATAAAAAAGTATGGAGCAGGCCAAGAGAAGAAGAGTTGTTTATTATGGAAAAATGTAAGATTAAAATTGTTAACAAATTGGGGTTGCATGCGCGTCCGGCGGCAATGTTCGTTCAGACGACGTCAAAGTTTAAGTCAAAGATTAAAGTTATCAAAGATGACCAGGAAGTTGATGGAAAATCAATAATGGGTTTGCTGATGCTTGCGGCAGAGTTCGGGTCTGAACTAGTAGTGAAAGCTGAAGGCCCTGATGAAAAGCAGGTGGTGGAAGCTGTGCAAAAGTTGATTATGAATAAGTTTGAGGAAGAGTAAATTGCAAGAAAATACGATAGAACTTAAATTTGAAGGTATACCTGCGTCTTCCGGAGTCGTGGTGGGCAAGGCTGTTGTCATCGACCAGGTTGATGACACAATTGTTCCACAACGAACACTTTCTAAGGAGGAAGTGAAGGAAGAAAACAACCGTTATCGTGTTGCTTTGAAAAAAACTAAGGATGAAATGATAGCGATAAAATCTAAGATGGCAACTTCGATGGGTAAAGAGTATCTTAGGCTACTCGATGCGTATATACTTATTGTAGATGATCCTATAATTACTAAAACTGTTTTCAAACGTATAAATAATGAATTCGTTAATTCAGAATGGGCGCTGCATGAAGAAGTTGGTAAAGTATTTAAAACGTTTGAAAGGATGGAAGAAGAATATTTCCGTGAGCGTACATTGGATATCAAGGCTGTTTATCATAAATTACTGAGCAATTTGTCAGGTAATGGCAAGAATTTCGGTGAGAATATACCTGATAATGCTGTACTGGTAGCGCATAATCTAACTCCCGCTGAAACTGTAGGGCTGCCTCATGGGAAAATTATGGGGTTTATTACAGATGTCGGAGGGAGAACGTCGCATACTGCAATTGTTGCACAGTCATTAGGTATTCCCGCTGTCGTGGGTTTAAAAGTTATATCACAGAAGGTTAAGAATAATGATACTGTTGTAGTTGACGGTGATAATGGTATTGTGTGGGTTAATCCCGGTGCGAGTGTGTTAAAGATATATTCTAAACGTGTTGAGGAGTATCACACCCGTGAATCTGCATTAAAACAAATACGTGACCTGAAAGCTGAAACTCTTGACGGGCATGTTGTTCACCTTTATGCAAATATGGAATCTATCGAAGAATTGAATTCTGTCGTTAATAGCGGAGCGGAAGGAGTGGGGTTGTACCGCACAGAGTTTTTGTATCTCTCGGGTGATGATTTACCGTCTGAAGATAAACAGTATGAAGTGTATTCCCAGGTGTTAAAACATGTATCACCGTTCCCTGTTACAATACGCACTATTGATCTCGGCGGGGACAAAATATTGACTAAACTTCAGGGATATGATGTGCAGTCAACAAATCCGTTCCTGGGTTTGCGGTCAATACGTTTTTGTCTGAAGTACCGCGATATTTTTAAAACGCAATTACGCGCAATATTCCGTGCTACTATTAACGGTAAGGCTAAGATTATGTTCCCGATGGTTTCCACAGTGGAAGAAATATGGAAAGTAAAAGAGATAATTGAGGAAGTGAAATCAGAACTTAAAGAAAAGAATATCGGGTTTAATGCGGATGTGCCAATAGGAACTATGATTGAAGTACCTGCAGCGGCATTGCAATCTGACGGTATTGCGCGGGAATGCGACTTTTTGTCTATAGGAACTAATGATTTAATACAGTATACCCTTGCAGTAGATCGTATGAATGAAGATATAGCGTACCTTTACGAACCGCTGCATCCCGCTGTATTGAGGCTGGTAAAACAAGTGATTAATGCCGGGCATTTTTATAATAAGCCAGTATCTATGTGCGGTGAGATGGCAGCAGATTCTGCTGTTACCGAGTTGCTTATAGGATTAGGCCTTGAAGAATTTAGTGTCTCTCCGGCACTTGTCCCGCGGATAAAGCAAGCTATACGGGAAGTTAACCGTACAGAAGCCAAGTTATTGGCGGAAAAGGTTATGCAGTTATCCACCACTGATGAGATACAAGGGTTAGTGTTTAAAAACGAAAAACGTCATGCTTAATAAGCTTCGAAATTTTTGTATTATTGCTCATATTGACCATGGTAAATCGACACTTGCAGATAGATTATTGGAGTATACAGGATTGATGACTCCGCAGAATAATGTTGCGCAAATAATGGATAATATGAGCCTTGAACGTGAACGCGGAATCACGATAAAAGCTAAAACGGCAAGGTTAAAATATAAGGCTGATAATGGAGAGGAATATATTTTGAACTTAATAGATACTCCGGGTCATGTGGATTTTTCGTATGAAGTAGCGCGTTCACTTGACGCGTCAGAAGGATGTTTGCTTATAGTAGATGCGAGCCAGGGTGTTGAAGCTCAGACGCTGGTAAATGCACAACTTGCAATGGAATACAATATTGCTATAATTCCTGTTATAAACAAAATAGACCTTCCTCAATCAAATGTTGAAAGAACTGAACAGGATATTTTAGAGAGTTTAGAAATCCTGGAAAAACCGTTACACGTAAGCGCAAAGGAAGGTAAAGGAATTCATGAACTCCTTGAGGCTATTGTAAAACAAATACCTGCACCGCAGGGTGATCCTGATAAACCTCTGAAAGCATTAATTTTTGACTCTTTTTATGACCCGTACCGCGGAGTGGTTATATACCTTAAAATAGTAGATGGCGTGATGAAGCCAAACCAAAAAATTGTTTTAGAGTCAAGCGGGATGGCGTATGAAGTACAAGAAATCGGATATCTGCAGTTAAGTATGATTAAGAGTAATGAGTTAACTCCGGGCGAAGTGGGGTATTGCGTAGCTAATATCAAGGACATCCATCTTGTAAAAATTGGTGATACGATAATGGAGAAAGATGCGCCGGTTGAGCCTATTAAATCCAAGTTTAAGTCAGCGAAACCGTTTGTTTTCTGCGGGTTTTATCCCATAACATTAAGTGATCTTCCTGTACTACAGGCGGCTTTAGAAAAACTGCATCTTACCGACTGGTCGTTTTATTATCAACCCGAGAATTCCAGTGCGTTAGGGATGGGTTTTCGTTGCGGGTTCCTAGGGTTGTTGCATATGGATATTGTTAAACAGCGGTTAGAACGCGAGTTTGGGCTGGATGTCCTCGTGACTTCTCCAAATGTTATTTACCGAGTAATTAAAAAAAATAATGAAGCTGTTGAGATAGATAATCCAGCAAAGTATCCTAATCTAAGCGATATTATTAGCGTAGAAGAGCCGTATGTTGCTATAACGGTAGTAGTGCCTTCTGAATTTGTCAGTGTGGTTATGGAATTAATAAAAGACCGGCGCGGTGAGTATCAGGATATGAAGTATATCAATGCGCAAAGGGTTATCATAAAATGTGTTATGCCGTTAGCTGAGATGGTGGTGAATTTCTATGATAAATTAAAGTCGGTTTCTAAAGGTTATGCATCGTTTGATTATGAACAGATCGGGTATAAACCCGGACAGCTGGTAAAGCTGGAGATCCTGGTGAACCGCGAAGTAATTGACGGGTTGGCTTATGTTGTACATCGCGAATCTTCGTATCATAAAGCCAGGAAGCTGATTACTAAGCTTAAAGAAATTATTCCACGGCAAATGTTTGAGATTGCGTTGCAAATACAGGTTAATAATAAAATTATTGCGCGTGAAAATATTCCTGCTATGAGGAAAGATGTTATCTCCAAATGCTATGGCGGAGATATAACGCGGAAACGTAAATTATTAGAAAAACAAAAAGAGGGGAAAAAGAGGTTAAGGCAGTTTGGCAGGGTGGAAGTACCTGTTGAAGCGTTCTTAGCGGCTATGAGACTGGAGGAAGAATAGTTGTATGTGGGCATCAATATCTATGGAACTAAAAATTATCATCATAGGCGTGATACTCGGAATATTAGCGTTAGTGATGAAGAAATTCAAGGGGAAGTTTACCGGTACAAAAAATGAAAGAGTGTATAGCGAAATATATGAATGGGTAAACACGTTTTTCTCTGCGGTAGTACTTGCTGCGTTAATAATGAATTTTATTGTACAGGCATTTAAGATACCGTCGGGTTCAATGCGCCCTACTTTGATAGAAGGTGATCATTTGTTTGTTAATAAATTCATTTATGGCGTTAAGTTGCCGTTTACTGCAGCTAGAATATTGAGTATAGCTAAGGTTAAACGCGGGGATATTATTATTTTTAAATGCCCGTCCGCAGCGTTAAGTTCGTGGGAACGTGAAAAGGGAATTCATAAGGATTTTATTAAGCGTTGTATTGGCCTTCCCGGTGATATCGTTGAAATAAAAAATAAGAATGTGTTTATCAACGGGAAACAGATTGTTGAACCGTACGCGGATTATCAAACAGATATTGTGTATCCCGAAGTAAAACAGTTATTGCCAAACAATGATATGTACCAGAAAGCATGGGAGGAAACAAGGTTTACTGAGTTGCCTGTACCCGCGGTACGCGATAATTTTGGGCCTATAAAAGTACCGGAGAAGTGTTATTTCGCAATGGGTGATAACCGTGACGGGTCATATGATTCACGGTTTTGGGGGCCATTGAGCGATAAATTATTGAAAGGGCAGGCGCTGGTGTTATACTGGCCATTTAACCGTATGAAAGTTATTAAATAATAAAAAAGGAGGAGGGAGAACAGGGATTTATGGGAACACAATTATGGATGTGGTGGTTATTGATATCAATAATCTTCTTCATTATTGAAATACTGTCGCCGTCAGTATTCTTTTTTGCGTGTTTAGGAGTGGGTGCGTTATTTGGATTGTTTGCTTCGCTTGTTATTTCAAATACCTGGGTACAATGGGCAATATTTTTTGTTGGTTCAGTGGTTTTTGTCGTATTGTCACGGCCGTTGGCAAAAAAGTTTGCTGCAGGTTCAGGGCAGACACGGAATTCTAATGTGGATGAATTAATTGGTAAAAAAGCGGTAGTGATAAAAGAAATAACGGCTATGCAAAAAGGGAATGTAAGAGTTGATAATGAAGATTGGCTGGCAAGTGGTACTGAGAATATTGGGAAGGATGAAATCGTTGAGATAATAAAAGTTGAAGGCGTGACTTTATTTGTAAAAAAGTAAATTTATACAAGAGAAGGGGGTAAGTTAGTATGGCAGGTATTCCGGTAGGTTTAGTGATTGTATTGATAGTTTTTGCGATTATCATCGCAAAATCGGCATTGGTAATTTTACGGCCGTTTGAGAAGGGGTTAGTGGAGAGATTGGGAAGGTTTCATCGTACTGCTGATTCTGGATTAGCATTCGTTGTTCCGATATTTGATACAATAAGAAAAGTTGATATGAGAGAACAGGTTATTGATGTGCCTCCGCAGGATGTTATCACAAAAGATAACGTTATGGTTACAGTGGATGCTGTGATTTATTTTCAGGTGATTGACCCGTTCAGGGTTATTTATAATGTTGCTAACTTTTCAATGGCTGCTTTAAAACTTGCACAAACTAACTTGCGTAACGTTATAGGCGATCTTGAACTCGACCAGACGCTTACTTCGAGGGAACGGATTAACGAACAGTTGAAACGCGTACTTGATGAAGCAACGGATAAGTGGGGTGTAAAAGTTACCCGCGTGGAAATACAGAAGATTGATCCGCCGCGTGATATTACTGACGCGATGAGTAAACAGATGAAGGCTGAACGCGAAAAACGCGCAATGATACTTGAATCCGAAGGGGTAAAACAGTCGGCTATATTAAGAGCGGATGGAGAAAAACAGTCGGCTATACTTAGTGCGGAAGGACATAAGCAGTCACAGATATTAAATGCCGAAGGTAAGGCGGAAGCAATAAAACGTGTAGCTGATGCTGAGAAGTATGAGGTTGAAGTCGTGTATAATGCTATCCATACGGGTAATCCGACAAACGATCTTATCGCAATTAAGTATCTTGAAACATTAACTAAGATGGCGGATGGACAGGCAACTAAGATATTTTTGCCGGTGGAAACAAGCGGAATACTAGGTACAATCGGCGGGATGGCAGAGATATTCAAAGACAAACTTGCTGCTGGTGGTAGCAAGCCGGTTGAAAAAAAGTAAACTAAAATCATTTTTGTTAGCTGGCACGTGAGATGAATGTTATTAAAACACGAGCGGGTAGTTTATATGTGCATATTCCGTATTGCATAAGTAAATGTAATTACTGCGTGTTTGTGTCAACACCGGACATTATGTCAGTTAATGATTATATATCCAAGTTGCGGGAAGAAATATTTTATTGGAACCCCGGTGGCCTGGATACTGTGTTTATTGGCGGTGGAACACCAAGTATATTGAGTACAGAGCAATTCACAAAAATAGGTGATGCAATAAGTAAAAGTTTTGCGTTAAATATAAACGCGGAGTTTACGGTTGAATGTAATCCCGCAACGTTGGATCCTGATAAAATTGAGTGTTACAGAACATTTGGGGTTAACCGGATAAGTATCGGGTGCCAGAGTTTTAATGAGAAGATGCTGAAAATTCTTGGGAGGGTGCATAGTACTGAAGATATTTATAAAGTTGTGGAAATTGTAAATTCAGCGGGGATAGATAATTTTGGGTTTGACCTGATTTATGGATTGCCGGGACAGGATGTTAAGTTGTTTAGTAAGGATTTGGAGTTGGCTGTCAGTCTCGTACCAAAACATTTGTCGTTATATGCTCTTGAACTTGAGGAAGGGGCGCAGTTGTATGAGGAATGCCGTAACGGTAAGATTCAATGCCCAAAGGATGATGTTGTTGCAGGGATGTACGAGTTCGCGTGTGAGTATTTGCATGGGAAAGGGTATAGGCATTATGAGATCTCAAATTTTGCGTTACCCGGGTTTGAATGTAAACACAACATGGTATACTGGCAGAATAGGGAGTATATTGGAGCGGGAGTAGCTGCATGCGGATATATCAGGGGTGAACGTTATAGAAATACAAGTAGTATTTTAGAGTATTTGAACTCTAAGATTCCGGAACGTGGACAAGTTGAATATACTGAAAAACTGGAATCACCCGCTAAGGATGCGGAACGCGTGATCCTCGGTTTGCGTACAGATGACGGAGTAGAATTATCAGTTGAGGAATCGGTTATGTTTATGCCGGTATTTGATAAGTTTAAAGAATATGGGTTATTGGAAATTGAGGGTAATAGAGTGTCTTTTACAAGAAAAGGGATGTTGTTGTCAAACCAGGTTTTTCGTGAGATAGTAGTGTAATGAAATTATCGGTTATTATCCCGGCATTTAATGAAGAAAAAACGTTGGTTGAGTCTGTCACAAGGCTGTTGGAGACAGGTTATATCTTGGATGTTGAAGTGGTAATTGTGGATGATGGTTCAATTGATAGTACTTATGTTAAGGCTAAAGAATTAGCAGCCAAATATCCGTGCATAACTGTTCTTAAACATGACAATAATTGTGGGAAAGGTGCGGCAATAGCTACCGCTAAAAACATTGTCAGTGGAGATTTTGTGGTTATACATGACGCGGATCTTGAGTATGATCCTCGAAATTTTAAGTATTTGATAGAAAAGATAGTGAACCCCGGTGTTTCCATAGTTTATGGGTCAAGGTTTTTGAAAGATAATCCCAATAAGTATCCGGTATATTTGTTAGGGAATAAGTTTATGACTTTGATGTTTAATATGGTGTTTCACGCTGGTTTAACGGATGTGTACACATGCTATAAAATGTTTAAGCGTGATGTGTGGGATAAAATTGTTATAACCAGTAAAGGGTTTGAGATTGAGTTAGAATTGACTGCGAGAGCTATACGGTTGGGTATAAATATTGTTGAAGTTCCAATAGATTATTCCCCAAGGACACTGGAGGATGGAAAGAAGATCGGGTTACGCGATGTTTTTACGGGGTTATGGAAAATATGTAGTATTTGTTTGAAGAAATAAGTGATGGTTTTGCATCTAATACAAAGTATGGCAAAATCTGGGTAGGTTAAAGAAGTGGTATGAAGGATAAGGAAGCGCGGAAGTTTCAGATATTGAATAGTTTGATATTTCATTACATAAGCACTGCGAAACCCGTAGGGTCGGAGACTATTGTTGAGAAATATCTTACTGGCCTGTCATCTGCGACTGTGCGTAATTATTTTGCTGAATTAGAAGAAGAAGGGTATCTCACGCATCCGCATACGTCCGCAGGACGTGTACCAACAGATAAGGGGTATAGGTTGTACGTGGACCGCGTTATGGAAATACAACGCCTTGCGGCTGAGGATGAGATGAGGATACAGCATGAATATCAGGTCAAGATGCAAGAAATGGATAAGTTGTGGTTGACCACCACTAAGATGTTGTCTATAATGTCACATTATGCGGGGTTTATACTTGTTCCTCAGTTAAAAAAAATGTCGATCCGCAGTTATCATTTAATAAATTATGATAAACAACGCGTGCTTATTGTTGTGGTGACTAATACCGGTATGGTATGGCATCAAGTGGTGGATTTTAAGTGTCAGGTTAAATGGAAAAAAGTTAAGTATATCGAGAATTTTATGAATGCTGAACTTGCTAATAATTCAGTGCAGGAAATACGGAAAAAATGGGAAACCTTGAGAACTGAATATGAAAAATCTGATTCCCAGATGTGGAGCGTGATCGAACAGTTGCTTTCTGAACTGGACAAGATACCTCTGGAAGAAACGTATGTTGACGGTGAAGGAAATATTTTGTCGTTATCAGAATATCATGATATGCAGAACTCTATTGAGGTGATGAGTTTAGTAAAAGATAAAAAGTTGTTGAATGAAGTAATGCATAATTATTTGATAAAACAGTTAACACAGGGGAAGAAAGTTAATATTGCAATTGGGTCCGAGAATATGAGGTCAGAACTTAATGAGTGGAGTTTAGTAACAACATCTTATACGATGCAGGAACGTATGATAGGGTTATTGGGTATACTTGGCCCGAAACGTATGGACTATGGCAGAATGGTGGCTATTGTTGATAGTATCTCTAATGCTGTAAATAATGCGTTGAAAGGGCAATATGGAGTACGGGTTTATGAAAAAAGAAGCAGAAAATGAGTCGTTAGATGCTAAACGCGTTGATAATGAAGTGAACAGTAAGGAAATTAATGCGAGTGAACCGTATGATTTTCTTAAGATTGCATTGGATGAAAAACTTGATGAACTACAGATTCTTAAACAGTCGGTAGATCAGCAGAAGGATGTTTCCGGGAAGTATTACAAGCAGTTGCTTGAGTTAAAGGCTGAGTTCGATAATTACCGTAAACGCGTGGAACGAGAAAAACGTGATAACTATAATTTTGGGAAAGAAGAGGTGTTGTTG
>JBBAAG010000032.1 GCA_041658405.1 Elusimicrobiota bacterium | reverse complement strand
TCCGACAACGCTTCCCGGTCAAACGCTTTCTCGAACTTGTCCACCACATGCGCGTACGTATCTTCGGGAACGAGTTGTATCATCGCCAACCGTTCCGCAGCGGTACGGTTCTTTTCGTTTTTCCCTACGATTATCCGGCGGAACAGGTTGCGTTTGCCCAGTTGTTTCACATACACAAAATGCCAGCGGGCGTACGTGTCTGTAGTGATTATCAAAAACGAGGTTTTGTAGTTTGCCGGTAAAAGATTGAACACTGCGCGCGTATATTTCTGCAACCCGCGGTCAATATCGGTAATCACATCTTTCTTTACGACAACCAAGAGTACCGGCAACGGCGTCTCAGTACTTGCCTCCGCGATTTTTGTTACACCCGCACCGCGGGTAACCTCGCTGTCGGGCAATACCACCTGCTGGTTCGCGTAGGTATATCCCAAAGCGGAGGCCAGCTTGCGGATCCCGTCGACTGACTCCAGTTTTTGTAATACCTGAAAAAGCTCTTGTTCTGAATACATTATTGTTTATACCTATTAACCTATAAATACTTCTTCTGTTATGATTACTAGTATTATAATACTTTCTACATGAATTTGACACTCACCCCGGTACTCATGTATGATTGAACAATTATGAATCAAACACGGTTTAATAATATGACCAGGCATTATAGTTTTAGTATTGAGCTTAGCGTTTCCGAGCGTTACCGTAACGTACCGTATGGCGTGGATATAAACTTTGATCAACTGCTGAAGGATAAAAATATTAAAGGAACCTTTGACAGGTTTTCTGTGATTGTAAAAAAGGTTGACAGTATCACCGGTGAACTAAAGGATGTACACTTCAACCTTTCAGACAGTTTTCTCACTGAAAACAAAGGTAGGGTAAACTGGTTGATTGAAGACACCGCAGAAAAGAATTATGTTATTTTCTATGACACAAAAGAAAACGGCCCGTTTAAACCACACGATTATATTGGCCTTATCGGCAACGGCGACTGCCTCCGGTTTAATGACGGTAAACCTCATGCGCTTCATGTAGGGATGCATTCTAACCCCATCGCTATTGACTGGGACGGTGACGGTATGATTGATATCGTGACTCCTCAGATGTATTCTCATACACTGGGAAGCCCATGGTTCCCGGTAAGATTTTTCAGGAATGAAGGCACGAACGTTAACCCGCTTTTTGGTGATGGTATACCTCTGAAAGGCATAAACGGGAATAAGTATGAGTATTTAAAATGCGGAATCGATATTGAAATCTGTGATTGGAATGGGGATGGGCTACAGGATATGCTAGTATACCCTTATAGCAACGCTGAACGCCAGAATGCCGTGTATGTGTACATAAACACCGGTAAAAAGGATGGGGCCGGGTTGCCGCTGCTCGAATTGAAACATACGCTCGAAGTACTTCCTCCCAAAGGTTTATGTACCTGTATGAAAGTGGTGGACTGGTTTGGCGATGGGAGAAAAAGTTTGTTAATCGGTTACATAGGTACCGAAAAAACTTACGTGAACAAGGATGATCCTCTGTGGTTTAAAGCTAGCGCGCAGGAAAAGGAAAGCGCGCAATGGCCAAGATGGTATTATAAAAACAAGATAGTTCTTATGGAAAACGTATCACAGGATAATGCGTACCCGGAATTTAAGGATCCTGTTGTCCTTACGACAGGTGATGGTATGAATATCAGCAGTTATTCTGTCTCAAGTTTTGATGTAGTAAAACATAATAGAAACAGCAACGGGCCGGATTTACTGGTGATGCGCGGCTCAGACGAATTCCATAAGGGGTTTGCAGGAATTGAGTATTACAGAAATACGGGAGATAAATCGCGTACGGTTTTTGAGCCCTGTGGGAAGCTACAAAACATCGCCGACCGGAGTTCGCTCTACTTCAGGGATGTCAATACTCCTGCTTTCAAGGGGCTTCTGGTAAGCCACGGCAGCTCCGGCAGTAAGATCAAGTATTACAGGTTTGATGGATATGACGACAACGGCCTTCCGCTTTATACGGATAAGGGTTTCATAATGCAGCGTAACACCTATATGAATTCATATTCAGGTTTTGCACAGGGTTCACTATGTGATTGGGACGAAGATGGCGACTGGGACATTATCACGGGCTGTGAGACCGGATTTATTACAAGGTCTGAGAATACAGGAACACAAAAGTATCCGGTTTTCAAAGATTTTGAAGTTTTGGAGCAGGGCGGCAGGCCCATAGAACTTCTGAATGGTCCGTTTGACGATCCGGGTTCGTTTATGGAAGCGAATATAGGACAGACCGCGCCGATGTACATTGACTGGGATGCTGACGGTATACTTGACCTGCTTGTAATTATTGGCCAAAGATTTTATTTTTATAAAAACAGAGGGACATCGGGAAAGCCAATACTCGAGAAACCTGTCGAGATAAAGGCGGACGATGGAAAGACAGTGGCAAAGCACAGGAACAAACCTGCCGTTATCGACTGGAACGGTGACGGACTTCCCGACATAATCGGGCATGACGGCGAGGAAAACGGACTGTATCTTTTCAAACACTACAGGGATGAAAAAACCGGGGAACTGAGGTTGGCGGCAGGCATACCGTTTGAATACCGGGATGGCGGCCCTGTGGTACCAAAAGTGTGGCACAGATATACCAAGTACTTCAATGCAGCCGATTGGAAAGGGAACGGTAGCTACGACATTTTTCTCAGCACCTGCGACCATATACTATATCTAGAAAATGTTGGGACTAATAATAACCCAGCTTTTTTACAGCCTGTCAGGTTCAAAATTGAGGATAAGCCAATATCTATAGGGCACCATGTATCAACTCCTTTCCCGGTTGACTGGGACAAAAGCGGAAAGATTGACCTACTGGTATCCGGTGAATCAGGATTGTTCCATCTATTCAGGCGTAACTACCTTGATGGCGTGCATAAAAAAATAGGCTATAAAATCACTTAGCAATAAAAGTTTTGTTTTGGTTACACTTTTGGCTGTTTATCGTCAAGTTTAGGTTCCGGCGGTATACGGTTACCTATATTATCAAAATCCTTAAGAGCTTCTTCATACTCTTTTAGAATACGCTGTGTGATAGTATCCCGCATATCCTGAGTAATAGGATGCGCAACATCCTGGTAAGTACCGTCATTCCGTTTTTTCGCGGGCATACACACGATAAGCCCTTTATTTCCCTGGACAACTTTTACGTCACGTATAACGAATACGTTGTCAAATGTTATTGTTACAAATGCCTTAAGTTTTTCTTCATTCCTTGGCACTACGCGTACTTCTGTAATTTCCATCTGATAGCCTCCTTAATTCATAATGCTTGTACATACACAGAGTAGGTAGCAAACGTCTTATTTATTCAAAACAACCGCACCGCCGGGTGTTGTAGATGTTACCCAAACACGCCAACGCGGAAATTTGCCGTTGACGTATTTCTTCAACTTAACTCCTGCTGCCCTGTTTGGGAGAAACGCGTACACCGCCGACCCTGAACCCGTCATTAGCACGGTATCCAGCCCGGCGGAAACTAACGTTTCCTTCACAGTACACACCTCGGGGTAGCGATTGAACACTGTTGGTTCTAAACAATTGTAAAGAACATCAGCGCTGATGCCTTTATTTTTGACATGCGCAACTATATCATTTATTCTACCTTTTCCATATTTTTTTGTCAACTTTCCACGTTGTTTTTGCTCCGCAATAAAGCTATCATACGCGCCATAAGCGTCTTTAGTATTAGAATTAATCCCGGGATGTATAAGCAAAAGATGTTTTTTTAGCTTAATATCAAGTATTTCAAGTTTTTCGCCGATACCTTCCGCCTTTGCGCATCCACCGGGTATAAAAAACGGCACATCCGCGCCAAGCGTAGCGGCTAACCTCCGCATTTTTTTTACACTCATCCGTAAGCCCAGTAAACGGTTCAACCCCGTGATCACCGCCGCAGCGTCGGAAGACCCGCCCCCGAGCCCCGCACCGGTTGGAATCCTTTTGGTTAACACCACTTTTATACCGGTACCGCATTTATTCTCAGCCAAGACCGCCATCGCTGCGCGGTAAGCAATATTTTTTTCTTTCCCCACACCGATCTCCACGCCTTTACAAACAAGAGTGATAACCTTCCCTTGTTTTTTTAATACACTAAGTTCCACGGTATCGTATAACCCGATGTTTTGCATTAAAGTTTCAACTACGTGATACCCGTTTTTTAGTTTGGAAAGAATATTAAAATAAAGATTTATCTTAGCATTAGCACGGATAACAATTTTTTTCATTACCTTACTTTTTGTAGTTATCAAGTAAAAACATTTTATCATCCCTTTTTTGGTTGATGACGTACGACCCGAAGGACAGTGTGAACCTTAAATTATACTTCTTTAATTCGATGAACACCTTTGACGGCAGCCATACACCTTCGTAATACTCATACCCAGAAAACATTATCCTAACCGCACCATAAAGCTCGTCGGTATACACGCACTCATGCATTAACCCGCCGGCCTTCGCAAGTACTGCATACTGCCCGCTATCACCTATGGTGTACACCGTTTTATTATCCTTAACCCCATACCCAGGATTATCGTACCTACCCGCGATATCACCGTTAAGCCAGGAGGTAATGGTTTTCAGCAACGCACCCATCTGTTCTTCCGGGAGGCTAGCCACGGCATTAACCGCACCCGGGTACGCATCAATTATCCCATCACGATACACCACCACACCCCGGGAGATACTCATGAATCCCAGGATATCAACCCTAAAATTCCGTGGAGTACAAAAATTGAATACTGCAGAAACCTCACCTGAAGGAAGGCCATGGATTTTAACGGTACCATTGAGTGCGATATACGTTTTTTGGTTAGACTCATAACGTTTTAACAACTTCCTTACCGCGGTCCCCGGGGAGATACGGTTACCCGCACCCTCAATTTTTCCTGTGAATAACCCTTTATCTTTCTCCGGCGCACAGGATACAGCTTTCTGCCACCACTCATACGCTGATTCGTACTGATTCATAGAATAATAAACATCGCCTATATGCCCGTAAACAGTAAAATCCTTTTCTTTCTCCGCCGAAAGTAAAAGTTCACGTAAAGCATCTTCCTTACGGCCCATCCGGAAATACACCCAGCCCAGGGTATCTATATACGCCCCGATCCCGGGCTCCAGAACCAACGCTTTATTCACTAATTCCAACGCTTTCTCTAGTTTGATATTACGGTCAGCGTATGTGTATGCAAGATAATTCAATGCCGACGCGTTCCCGGGATTAAGTTCCACAACTTTTTGCATACACTTCTCAAATTTATCAAACTTTTTTTGCTGGTCATACACTACGCCTAACCGGAAATACGCTTCATGATACTCCGGCTGGAGTTCCACCGCACGGCGTAGTTCGTGCTCCGCAGCGGATAATTTTTTTTCGTCAATATACCCCACCCCAAGAAAATAATGATAATCCGGTGAGTTCGGGTCAAGCCGTACCGCTTCCCTCAACATCTCAACAGCCTGATTGTTTTTCCCTAACCGCCCATAGAGGTATGCGAGATGAAAAACATTTTTGGGGTCAGCATTTTTGGTTGAACGTACAAGTTTTTCAAAATACCCGGCTGCAATATCAATTTTTTTTTCTTCCTCCGCCAATAACGCGAGGTATGTCAGCGCATACTTATTCTCCGGAGCATGCGCCAGTAGTTTCTCAAATACAGCTTTTGCATCTTCCCGT
This sequence comes from Elusimicrobiota bacterium, assembly GCA_041658405.1. Lineage (NCBI taxonomy): Bacteria > Pseudomonadati > Elusimicrobiota > Elusimicrobiota bacterium. The sequence goes on along the minus strand of JBBAAG010000032.1, from coordinate 26,048 downwards.
TTTTTTAGATCATAATACAACACACCAAGTTTTGCGTATACCACTTCATTAACAGCAGAACCATACCGTTCTCCCAGCATAATTGCGTTTACGTATGACTCCACGCTTTTATCCCATTGCTTAGTTTTTTCGTATACTTCAGCTCTTGTGAGAAAGACAAATTCCAAGATATTCGGCATATTTGTTAACTCCAGTATTCTGTCGCATACTGAGAGCAACTCCTCAACTTTACCCACCCGGCGGTACGCATCAACAAGTTTTTGCAGGACCTCAACATCCTCGGGGTTAGACGCTAAATACTGTTTATACAACTCCACCGCCCGCTGCGGCTTTTTTTCGAGTTCCAACATCGCGAGGTACATCACAGCCTCAGCATTCCCAGGATCAAGCTTTATAACTTCATCAAACATTGTTAGTGCATTAGCATAATCCCCGCGGTAAAAATACGCTTCCGCAAGAATGGACATAATCCCGGGATTCCCGGGTATTTCCCGTATCGCACTTTCACCTTCACGTATAGCTTCATCCATCCGCCCTAATGCAATGTATGTACGCAGAAGTTCAACCCGCAAAAACGCATTCTCAGGATCAAGCTCCGCAGCTTTCTTGAACGCAGAAATTGCGCCTTCAACTTTCCCTGAATTTTGGGATAACACACCCTGGAGGTAATGAACATACGCGACATTACCTTTTACGGCAATACTTACATTTTTAGCTTGCTGTGGCGCCACCGCACCCACAGCGCTTACCGAAGGTACGCTCAGCAATACTACTACCAAAAACAATATTAGCACTACAACTCCTTCTTCATAACAACAGCATTCTCACCGTCGCTATAATAACTTTTACGTAAGCCCGTAACAATAAATCCCGCAATTTGATATAGCACCTTTGCTGCAGTATTACCTTCCCGTACTTCAAGATACGCAACATTCAACCCCAACCCGCGCATACGGGTGAGCGTATAGTTTATCATATTAACCCCGATACGGCGCCGGCGGTACTGCGGGTGTACCGCAAAATTAAGGATATGCCCTTCATTAACCACCGCCCAAAAACCGGTATAACCCACCACATCGATACGTTCAATTCCGCTAACCCGTAAAATACCGACATAGAAATAAGAATACCCGATCCCGAGTTCAGACTCAAACATCCCGCGGGTCCACGGGCTGGTAAACGACGCGCTTTCAATCACCGCAACCTCGTCGATATCCCGTAATTCCATCCTACGGAAAACCAACTCTTCCTCTATGGATAAGCGTATAACCTCATCGTTATTCCTCAAAGTAACTTTTTCAACCTCTCGACCGCTACGGGTTGTTGAATATATACAGGTTTCAGTGCGGTATACCCAAAACCATTTTTATATGTAAAAACATACCGGCTGCCGATAACCGCAACACTTTCCGCACGGGGATACCCGCATGGGTGAAGTTCAACATCCAACGCTTTCATATTGTTACGGATAATATCCTCATACTTCCCCACCCCGGGACCGGTAAACACAACCTTCTTTATCCCTGATGCATTACAGCTTCTAATAATATCTTCACATGCAAGGTTAATATCCTGTAATTTAATTCTTGATACTTTAGCGGCCTTACCCTTCCGGAGAATACACGTTTTGTAGTATACATCACAGCGTATACTGTTAATCACAGGTACGCAAATATATGTGGTACAGTCCCCACGCTGTTGTTGTTCATACGCCAACGCATCAAGCGATCCTACTCCCACAGCACGAGCACCGATACCCTGCGCAAGCATACGCGCAATAGAAACGCCAATACGTAAACCCGTAAAACTTCCCGGGCCTGCATCGACAGCAATAACATCAATCTTTCTTAAAGATAACTTTGTTTTCTTCAATAATCCGGTGATAAGCGGAATAATAATAGCGCTATGACTTTGCCCGGCAAAAATATTACTTTTTTTTAGCACACTCCCGTTTTTCACTACGGCAATCCCGCAGTTACTCCCCGCGGTTTCTATCCCCAATACCACAACATTTGTTGTCATACTTTCCCAACTTCCAGTTTAGAGGTAAGCTTTGTCAGTAACCCGTTATACATCAGCCCACAGGTTTTTACCACAACTTTTCTTTGTTCCGGCGATACATACATCAACCGCACTTCAATACGTTCCTTCGGATAAATATCCTCAAACTTTTCCGCCCATTCAATAGCAACAACATGCGGGGATGTAATAATATCTTCATACCCTACTGACAAAACATCATCCACTGTGGTAAGCCTATAGAGGTCAAGGTGGTATACTATCCTGCAGCGGGTTTTGTATACATTAACAAGCTTGAAGGTCGGGCTTGCAACCCCGGAGTTTAACCCCAAACCTTTCACTAATCCCCGGATAAACGTTGTCTTGCCATACCCCAACCCCCCAAAAAAAAGGATTACGACATTACCCTTTTTTGGCAACACTTTAGATAGTACTACCGCTATTTTTTCGGTTACACCAGCAGAAGATGAACAAAAAACTTTTTTGTTACTACTTTTTCTTATTAAACGCTTCGTACCCATAAAACCTTTTTTCTTCGGCAATACCGTTATCCATCACAAACCTTATTCCTTTACGCTTAACCGCCCGCGCAAACGGTTTATACACCGGGCATTTATTGCTAAACTTACCCACACATTTTTCATTCACAGAAAAGAGAAGTTCATACTCCTCCCCGCCAGGCACTGCATAAGCGTAAACATCACGCTTATTCCTGTGACACCAGGTATTTAACTCCGGGGATACCGGTAACGCGTTGAGGTTAACTTCAAACCCTACATCATTACTCCGCGATAACAATCCTAAGCTCTGTATTAACCCATCACTAATATCCATCATTGATGATACACAACCGGTAGCAGCCAACGCCTTCCCTTCTTCCATACGCGGAACAGGCCGGCATAACCGCCAGGCCAACCTACGTGAATCCTTACCGTTATCACGATACAACTTACGATGTTCCAGAATTTCAAGCCCGGCTTTAGCATCACCAAGCGTACCCGTACAAAAAATATAATCTCCGGGGGTCACACCTTCGCGGGTAAGCACATTAGTTTTTTCAGTACCCCTTCTTACACCGATAGCCGTCATCCCGAGCCATAACATTTCTGACTTAACGGTATCACCTCCAACAACGGACATCCCCCGCGGTCCTGCGCATTGACTTATACCGTTACAGATACGTTTTGCATATTCCTGAACAAACCCGTCGGGAAAGCCAAAATTCAGTACCGCGTATCTAGGCAGCACATTACCCATTGAAGCTAAATCACTGAGATTAACCGCAGCGAGTTTATACCCTAACGATTCCCAATACCGTAACCCTAACCGTTCAACCTTATTCTCCCATGAAAGACGGAAATGCGTATTTTCAACTAACACATCGGTTGTCACTACCAGCCGATCACTTGAGGAAGACATAAGTTTACCTATAAACGCATCATCCCCGTTTGGCACGAGTTCATACTTACCATATTTATTATGAAACCAGCGAACAAAGTTTTGGATTAAACCATGTTCGCTGGTGATAACTTTTTTCTTCAATCGCACACTATTTTCCTGGAAATTACTTCTTCACATCAGTACTACCCTTACCTGTTTCGGTTGCCTCAGTTTTTTGTTCCGGTTCAACCTTACTATCCTCTTCCTTCTCAATAAAAGATTCACGCAGTGCGGATAAACCAATGATCACGCCAAACAAGCCGCCAATGATCAGGCATACGGGTATCACTCCGGAGATAACCACCCAAAGGTTTATAGCTGCACCCGGTATCAACAACAACCCTGCTCCAAGTATTATAAAAACCAACCCTATCACCAAACTCATCATACAAAACTTCCTCCTTTTACTAACATTTGTCTTACAACATACGCCAGTGCCTCAGCTGCAGGACGTATACCTTTTTCATCAATATCAAACCTACTATGATGCCACTGATGCAATGTTGCCGGCTTAGCATTATTACCCGTCCCTGCGTACACAAAACATCCGGGGTAATGGTTGAGGTAAACACTAAAATCCTCGCCACCCATTGACGGTTTATCAATAACTCTTACATCAACAATCCCGCTATTTTCCAAACTATCAACAATAAAAGCAGCAACCTTTTCATTATTAATCAGCGGACTGCTTGACTTATTGTTTTTTATCACAAACTTAGCATGCCATTTTGAACATACACGTGTAACAATCCCGCGTAGTTCAGCCCTTACTTTATTCAATACATCATCACTAAAACACCGGATCGTACCTGTCATCTTAACTTCGGAAGCAAGAACGTTCCACCGTGTCCCGCCGTTAATCGTTCCTATAGTTACCACCACAGAATCAGTGGGATCCATTTTCCGGGAAACAATTGTCTGTAACTCCTGTACAATCTCCGCCGCTGCAACTACCAAATCCTGTCCTTTATGCGGATACGCTGCATGCCCGCCTTCCCCGGTGATCATAATCTCAAGCTTATCAACCGCAGCGAACATTGCGCCGTACTTCACACCAATCGTACCCACTGGTAAGCTCGGTGATACATGAACACCCATGATAACATCAGTCTTTGGATTATCCAACTGCCCGGACGATACAACATTCCTCGCACCGGTAGAACCTTCTTCATTCGGCTGGAATACAAACCTGGCGGTACCCCCGAACTTTTCACTTTGTTCAGAAAGTAATACCGCCGCACCGGCAACAATCGCGGTATTAGCATCATGCCCGCATGCATGCATCTTACCCTGTATTTTTGAAACAAACCCGTGTGAGGTATGTTCTTGAATAGGCAACGCATCAATATCCGCACGGAGAACAACAGTCCTAACCTTTTTCCCGGGTTTTCCTTTACCCTTAACCGTACCAATCAATCCTGTGGGATTAAGTTTCAAAACCTTAACCCCGTGGGTTTCCAAAAACCGCGAAATCAACGCAGAAGTTTGTACTTCCTCATTCCCGAGTTCAGGATACTGGTGAATTTCACGGCGTAAGGATACAAGTTTATGTTCAAGCACCCTCTTATTCCCTATCCCAGCTTTTTTGTTATACATACATACCTTTATTATTTAAACTCTACCGCTTTATTATGATAACACACTATTTTACTACATCCCAAACTACTTGTTCAAACACAGAATTACTTATACTTCACAGTTTCAACAACTTCTGAGCGTTAATATGCGTAATTTTATCGTACACAACTTTTGTTATCTTCCCGTTTGCCAGTGCGTCATTCATAAACGGTACGATATTCAACACCTGCTCAGGGTTGCAGATATCCGTACCAAACAACAATTTATCCTGGAGTTCATCCAAAAACTTATACCCTTTTTCCGGGTCACGCGATAATGCGTTGAACCCGCTACCCGCGGATATATCGCCGTATAGGTTTGGATACTTTTTCAGGAGTTCATACGCCCTCCCGAACCCCGGGTACTCGCCTTTGGGATAACCTTCACGTTTATCAACAGCAACATTATTTGCGATCTCCGCCCACCACGCCTGCGCATGCGCAATAAAAACTGTCCCGGGCAATTCCTGGATAACCTTCTCAAACCTTGGCAAACCAGGATCATCCGCCGCGCCGTAGATACGATACCCTACCCGCGCAGCGATATGAAGCAAACACGGCAACCCAGCGGCCCCGCATTGTTTGAACATATTAAGATACCTTGGATCGTCAATCCAAAGATTCGCGGTAAGTTCACCCATACCCTTACACCCCAACCCCACAAACTCGTCAAGTACCCACGAAAAATCGGTATCCGGCGAATTCTTACCGTTTCTTGGATCTAATTTACAGAAAGTATAATACCGGTCCGGATACTTTTTACAAACATCCAGCGCTGCAAAAGTATCAAAATGAAAAAACCCGTTCTCCGGGCTTTGCGCACGGGGTTGAATAACAGCTTTCTCAATCCCGTATTTATCCATTGCCTTCAACACATTTTCTGCGGTTAGGTCCAACCCATCCTTCCGATGCCTTTTCCCGAGATGAACATGCAAATCGATAAACATACAATCCTCCGTATAAGTATAAAAATACAAATATTAATTTACTATTTTTCTAACTATATTGTAGCAAAATAGAGGAATACAATCCCTGCGATACCCGCAACGATTCCCGCGTAGCCTATGGTATTAACCTTTTCATGGAAAAGGTACTTTGATAAAACTAACCCCACGATAACCGGCGCGCCTACGGTAAACGGAAACACTACCGCCGGGGATAGTTTGGTTAACACTGTCATCGTAAGCATAAAACTTGTCACACTGATCATCGCCATTATAACACTTCCGGGAATAACCTCGCGGATAAAAAGCTTCTTCCCATAATTTGTAACCACGGTCCCAATGATACCGGTAAGATAAAAAGTTGTGATAAACCCCAAAAACTGCCGTTGTATATACTTAGCCGCTTCGGAATGCACCACCTGCGCAAGGCCATTAAATATAAAACATAACCCCACAGCCATCAGCCATATACCGAACCTAACCTTATCTTTCCCCTGATGCTTACTCCCGTTATTTGCAAGTGCCAGTAATAACAGCGATAGCAATACCAGCCCGATTCCCACCCAGCCCTCAATTTTTATGGTTTCATTCCATACAACTATCGAATATATTACCGGTATAATAAACGACCCCGGGATTATTACATTAATATAACTGTACAACCCGGTAGCCAATGCGCGCATAAAGTTTTGTGTTGCCACCGCCCCTGCGACACCCGCGAGGATACCGAGCATAACAATCTTAGGGCTTAATACAAACCTGTCAGCCCAAAAACAACTTACCGCCGCTGCAAATATGCCGGCAAAACAAAAAAATGTAAAAGTAAGCGTCTCAGGTGCATAGCCTTTATCCATCATAAGTTTCATCACCAGATTGTTTATACATATACAACACACGATGAGCAACAAAAATATTGACATCACACTCTCTTCCATGCCAACGGTATACTCTCAACGATATCACTTGCGGTAACACTATTTTGTGTTAACTTCCCTGCAGCGATATCACCTGCCATACCGTGTAGGTATACTGCTGAAGTTACGATATCAAAAACATCATTCCCGGTTAACACTTTATTTGATACTGATACTCCCGCCGCCATTGAAAGCATTGCCGTTATGATACCGGTAAGAACATCCCCCGCACCGGCAGTTGCCATCCCGGGATTCCCTGTGGTATTACGGTACACGCGCATACCGTCAGTAACAAACGTTTTATTTTTTTTTATCACACAGACAATTTTATGTTCCCGTGCAAACAGTTTCGCATGTTGTTCAACAGTACGGGTATCAAGTTTTTGTTCACCTGTAAGACGTTGATACTCACCAAGGTGCGGGGTGATAACACTAACCCCTTCCCGTGAAGCAAGGTATTTTAACCCTACAGGGAGAACATTAATACCATCAGCATCAATCACCAAAGGCATACTGCCAATCTGTTTTGACTTCAATATATTAGTAACAAACATTTGTGAACCTCTCGCGGTACGTAATCCCGGCCCCACCGCTACGGCATTAACTTTCCGGGAAAGAATGTACTCCACGACTTTTTTATAATTATTCCCGGTAATAATACCATTACGACTTTCCTTCAGCGGTAACGCCATAGCTTCCGGGACAGCGTTAAGCATAGCTTTCCACGCAGAGGATATACTCCCAACGGTAACCAACCCTATGCCGGTACGCAACGCCGCGCGTGCTGCGAGCACACCCGCACCAGCCATACCCCGTGAACCGGCAATAATCAATACATGGCCGTAGTCATACTTATTACTTTCTTTTTTTCTATAAGACAGCTTGGAGAATACACTCATACTTTTCATTGATTAAAGCTTAACCGCAACCGCCTGAGCGACGGCATAATGTTCTGTATGAGAAAGCGAGAGATATATATTCTTAACCCGTTTCCCGCGGATATACACCTCAGGCTTACCCTGCGGCGTATTCTTTACGGAAATACGTTTAAGCGGTAATGACGTATCCGATAATGATTTCCATACAGCTTCCTTAGCAGCGAACCTTACAGCGTAATGCTGCCATTTACTTTTCCCGCATTGATTACAATACACAACTTCTTCCCGAGAGAACACTTTTGCAACAAAACGTTTATTTGACCGCACAATACGTTTTATACGTTCAACTTCTATGATATCAATCCCGGTACCTATAATTTTCATAACGATTTTATTAAAATTTTACTTCCATAGCGCGGGGCGGGCATGTTTTCACGCATAATTCACACGCAATACATTTACTCTTAACAAAATCAACTTTCTTATTTTTTGGGTTCACCACGAACGCTTCACTCGGGCATATCGCGAGGCACGCACCGCAGTGCGTACACTTACTTTCATTCCTAAGAATTTCCCTGCTTAACGGCTGAACTTCTACGTGTAATGATTTAAGATACTTCATTCCCTCATCATACTTTGTTTTCTCTCCGGAAAACTCGATCACCATAATACCTTCTTCTTTATTAGGATCAATCGCAGCTTTCATAATATTAAACTGCAGGCCATACTGTTTTACAAGATTATAAATCACCGGCTGCCCAATAGTTTGCGCAGGAAATTTTAGTACTACTTTACGTGTTGTAACCATAAACAATCCTTTACCTCACTTTTTGTATATTATACAAATTCCAGTGTTAACAGTGATACGGAAATACACATGCTTATTTATTATGTGCAACAATTTCAGAAATCGCCGTAACCAAGGCTGTAAGTTAAAAAAATAATAAAATTAACCTCTTTTATTACTATAATAAATAATTATGAATACGATAACAAAGAAGTATGGTAAATTAAAAAATATACTCAAAGGTTATAGCCGGGTGGCGATAGCATATTCCGGCGGGGTAGACAGCACGTTATTACTAAAAACCGCAGCGGATACACTTGGGAGAAATAATGTTTTGGCAATAACCGCGGTATCTGAAACATACACAAAAAATGAATTATTAACCGCGAAAAAGTGTGTACGGATGATAGGCATAAAACATTTATTACTAAAAACTAACGAGCTAAGAAACACAAACTTTTCTTCCAACCCACCGGACCGGTGTTACCACTGCAAAGTTGAACTATACAAAAAAATATTAACTACCGCGAAGAAACTGGGTTATACGATCATCGCAGAAGGCAGTAATACTGATGACCTCCATGACCACCGTCCCGGCCGTAAAGCATTAACTCTCTACGGTATCCGCAGCCCGTTATTAGATGCGGGGCTATCAAAACCTGACATCCGCGTATTATCAAAACAACTAAAATTACCTACATGGTCACACCCTTCCTGCGCATGTTTAGCTTCGCGTTTACCTTATGGCACACCGATCACACGCGCAAAACTTTTTAGGATAGAATCCGCAGAGCAGCACCTACGGTCTTTAGGATACACAACGGTAAGGGTCCGTGATTACGGCGATACCGCGAGAATCGAAATTACAGCAGATAAGTTTAATAAAACCGTTTCCCGTAAGGTACGCACAAAAATCACGCAATACCTGCATGCGCTTGGGTATTTATATGTTACACTTGACCTTGAAGAATACAAAACAGGGAGTATGAATAAAGTATTACACAAATAATCAGATTGGAGTGACTCTTATGACAACGACGATGACTATGAACGCGAACACACGAAAAACAGGAACACACGGATTAGCGCTGGCCATTAAATCAGCAGGTATACTTCTCCTGTTAATTTCAGGCTGTATCCTACTCCTGGCTCAATCCCAGCGTACCGCCTACCTAACCTATGCGATCAACCAACGCGCTGCAAACGGGATCGCGTACGGCAAAACATTTTCTGTGCAAGCAGAAACACTCCTCACCGCGCGTAATGACCTAGCATTAACCGAACTTATGCAAACCGCAGTATTCTCAAACCCCGCGGTAGCATACTCGCTGGTGGTGGATAATAAAGGCAAAATCCTTGCGCATAATGATGTCTCGCAATGGGGTAAAGTGTACAACAATAAACTCACGAGCAAGGCACTGGCAACAAATACCCCGGTAGTCCAACCCTACACCTACCGCAGGAACACGTATTACGACCTCGCGTTTCCGTTATTCACAAAACTTAACGACACAAAAACTGATACCCGCGCAGCAACACTGAGGATAGGAATAAAAACAGAAGACATATTACCGAGGATAAACTCTATCACCGCTAGAGCGGTATTACAGACCTTACCTATAACATTCATACTTTTCATTCTAACAACATATCTTTACTACATGATCTATACGCAACCGTTGATAACACTCGCGGCATACAGTCTTACGAAAGAACCAAACGAACGGATAAACCGTAGATTCCAAAAAATACTGGCCGGCAAAAACCTTTTCAGCGTACTCGCAAGGGAAACCGATAAACTTACCCGCACGGCGTTAGCAAAAACACTCACTAAATCCGCGGCAGCAGGTATTGACGACACCGCATACCTTTTACACACCGCGCAAGCGCGCATATTCTCAGCGGAATACGCGCTTACTGACGGGTTTAACAGGATAACATTCTCCTCCCTGCGTTTATCTACTCAACTACCAAACGTAACTCTCCTAGGCAAACACTTACTTGAACTTGACACATATCTACCGATACCCGACTGGGCAAAAAACGTGGAATCCGCAATTACCACTCCCGGTGAGATTAAAGAAGTACAACTTACGGAGACTAGTACACTAAAAATTTTAGCAGTTACATCCCCGGAGAATGAAATTATTGGGATGATTGTATCAATAACTTCACTTCCACTGCGCCCTAGCATTTTTCATCCAAAGGTATAAAAATAATCCTCCGAATAATATGGATAACAATAACAGTACAATCGATATTACCATTTTACCACCCGACACTTTCGCGAATTCTCGTGTTTGCTGTACCGGGGTTGGCAACGGCGGAGGCAGGGGTACAGGCTGCATTTGCTGTTGTTCGATATCCTCACTCTTCTCATTTTCGAACGCAGTACCCTGATTTTGAAAACCTGCGTTCCCTGTTTGAGGCAACGGTATTGCTGCGGGTGTTTGCCCCGGAAGTACAACAGAAGCGCTGTTAGCAGGCAGCGCAGCTACCACATCAGCAATCCCTGACGGATAAAGCAGTACTTTTGTCCCATCCCATTTTCTGAGATACGCTTTATCCTCATAAAAAATAAAATCGTTATCCTTACCCCCGCTGTTGATATACCGTTGAAACGCAGCAGTTTCAGCAGGCCCTAACGGAGCTTCAAGTACCTGCAATGCCTCATACTCCGAAGTACTGGTTTTCATAATACCCCATTTTATGGAATAATCCGCACCTGTCTTATCTAGGGAAACCACAATATGATCACCGGTATTAACACCCTCTACGCTTGAACTTACAGAACTATTTATTTCAATCCTTGACGATAACTCATTCCCTGAGATAACTTTTTTTATATTAACAACAATTTTCCCGTTTTTCTTATCTATAACCGTACCTACAGCTAACGAATACTGTGACAGCGGATTAATCAGCCATGACAACAGATCACCGGAATATACTTTTGGAATACATAAAAACATGATAAGAAGCCCGATAACAACGTTTTTGTTCATACAACCTTATCCTGCATTATAATCTACTAAATACAACGCAAGTGAGTTGGTTACAACAGATACCGAACTCATTGCCATAGCAAACCCCGCAAGCATAGGCTCAAACTGCACACCGGTAAGTAAATAATACCCCCCGGCTGCCAGAGGTATCAGTAAAATGTTGTACGCAAACGCCCACGCAATATTTTGTTTTATTTTCACCATAGCATGATACCCGATACTCAACGCAGTACTCACCGCCCCAATATTATCACTCATCAATACAACATCCGCGGACTCCACCGCGATATCCGTCCCTGTCCCTATAGCGATACCAACATCCGCTATTGCTAATACCGGAGCATCATTTATACCATCCCCTACCATCGCTACCTTACGTTTATTTAACATTAACTTCTCAACTTGAGCAGCTTTATCCTTAGGCAGGACATCAGCAATAATATTACCCATTTTTATATTAACCAACTTCCCGACTTCTTCAGCAGCACGAGGATTATCACCGGTAAGCATATACACTTCTTTCCCTGTTTTAGTAATACGTTCAACAACATCCCGTCCTCCGGGCTTAACCTTATCCCCTACAATAACTATCCCCGCGATAATACTATCCACCCCAATCCAAACAACACTTTTCCCTTGTGAGACCGCATTCTGTGCCGCTGAAGTTATTATTGTCGCGATATTAACTTCACTCACACCAACTTTACTAAGAAAACCTTTTTTCCCAACCACAACCACCCTGTTTTGGACAACACCCTTTACGCCTTCACCTTCATGATTAACAAAATCTGAAGCAGACCCCTCACCCTTACCATTGTCAAGCAAATGATTAGTTACCGCATACTTCACTACTGCCCCGGCAACCGGATGTTCCGACAACTTCTCTAATGAAACCGCGAACCTAAGAAGTTCATCTTCACTCCACTCCAATGCGGGTATAACTTTTTCAACACTCATTTCCCCGGTGGTAAGAGTTCCTGTTTTATCGAACACCACGGTATCAACTTCGTCCAGCATCTGTATAGCATCCGCTGATTTAATGAGAATACCATTTTGTGCAGCAACACCCGTCGCAACCATCACCGCTGCAGGTGTTGCAAGCCCCAATGCACACGGGCACGCAACCACCATCACGGTAACCATCGCGGTGAACGCTCTTACAGCGTCCTGTGTAAGTGCCATCCACAATATAAATGTAAGTACCGCAATAATAATTACACCCGGCACAAAGTATGACGATACAGTATCCGCCACACGCTGTACCGGCGCTTTTGTCATCTGCGCGTTCTCCACTAGCTTAACAATCTGACGGAGTACCGTTTTTTCTCCCACAACCTCCGCAACAAATTTTAGTATACCGTTTTTGTTGAATGTACCGCTTACAACCCTATCTCCCGGGCGTTTGTCTACAGGAACACTTTCCCCTGTGATCACAGACTCATCAACTGCAGACATACCGGCAATAACCTTACCATCAACCGGCACACGTGTCCCGGGTTTTAATACCACAACATCACCCGGTTGTACCAAATTGATACCCACAACCTTTTCTCCGTTATCTTTATCTTCAATAATAACAGTCTCCGGCTGTAACTTCACAAGTTTTTCGATAGCACCCGACGCCCGAGTTTTTGCTGCTGACTCCAACCACTTCCCGAGCATCATAAACATTACTAACACAGCTGCGGTTTCATAGTACACCATATGAGCAGTAAACCCCGGAGTTTTGAGAAGTATTAATAGTGTAATAATAACGCTATACACATACGCCGTCCCGGTCCCCGTTGCTATCAGTGTATCCATATTAGCACGGCGCGATTTTATCACTGCCGCGATCCCGCGGACATAAAACCCGCGGCCTAATATCAACACAGGGGTGGAAAGTAATAACTGCAGTAACGCATTCTTAAAATTATTATGCACTACCACCGGCAACCCTATATGCTGCCCCATTGAAAGATACAACAGGGGTGTACAAAATAATAACGCCCATAGGAATGAACTCCGCCATTCCCACGCTTGTTTCCTGATATTATCATACGCATAAACCTCAGGGCCGCTACCATCTTCACCCGCAGGTACAGCTTTGTACCCGATACCGTTTATCACATTATACAGCTGCTCAAGGGTAACACTTAGGGGTTCATACTCCACCGCCGCTTTTTCATTAGCAATATTTACCGCAGCGGATACCACGCCATGGGTTTGTTTCAACGCATTCTCCGCATTCATTGCGCAGGACGCGCAATGCATACCGGTTATAGAAAAGATAACTTTTTTTGGCATAAAAACATTAATTAATTATTAAAAATCTTACTTCCCGAACTTCAACGACCTAAGTATTTCTTCGAATTGTAACTCAGCCCCCGCAATCTCCGCTGAGACGAACGAAATATCGTAAATAGCATTCCCTGTGATAGTATGCGCATCCATAAGCTTACAATCCGTAAAATCCCCGAGCGTATGTATAATAAACTTTTTTCCTGTAAGTTCTTTAACAACCTCTGACTTAGCAAAATGTTCCCCGCGCCCAAGCTTCCAATACTTTTGTAATTCCAGTAACGTTCTTAATTCCACAGGTGCCGGGTCAGTGATCAGTACTACCATCTGAACACCATTTTTTACTCCTGTGATAACCCCGTCTTTTTCATTAGGCACAAAATCCTTTGATTTCAAAATCGTGACATACTCCCCGCTACCGGTATCCGTTGCAGGTAGATTTTCAATATCTATAACCCACCCTGTATTTCTCAACGGCAGAGTGAACGCGTAGTTAAACTCAGTATTTTGGTAGACAACACCCGCAGCGGTTGTAACAAGTTTCCCGGTAATCTTACCCTTTGGCAATGCATCACCGTTACCGTTATTTTTCAGTAAAACAGTACTCACAAAAAACCATCCGCCGATAAGAACCGCAGCAACTGCAGCGATTATAATCAGGGTTTTAATTATCTTATTCCCACCACTTTTTTCAACCATAAATGTCCGGTACTCCTTAAATTTAACTAAAATTATTTTATTTCAACAAACGGAAATTCCGCAAACCTACCAGTTTTATATTGTTCAATCATCAACTTCTGACTTTTCCCGACAGGCGGGATAACATCAAACACTACCGGCGCGATTGTTGTCCCAACCGACGCCCCACCGGCAGTTGTAGCAGATGCCTGCTGGCTTATCTTCATAAACGCCCCATCAGGACTAACCGCTGTGGATAACACAAGATACCTCCACCGTTCCGGTGTCCCGCGTAAAACCTTTTTCGGGATCAAAACGTGATACTCACACCCTGTCTCCGAAGTTGAAACATTAACGTCATAAACTCCCAGCATTTTATAATTACTAACCCCTGACTGGAACACCTTTGCAGCTTTACCATGTATATTAACGCAAAACTCCCACGCGTTATCCGGCCTTGCATACGCGTTTAATCCGCTTAATAACGGTATCAACCCCGCGCCTTGACGGTTATTCATATCAATATAACAATGTATCCCGACATAACTTCTCTGTTCCTGTGTCAACCCTCCGGAGGTATTAATACGGAACTCAATACTCTGTTCGTCATAACGGCAACTAAATTTCTGGAGGTCATACACCCCTTTTTCTAAAACTGTTATCGCAGGATACACATAATTCCCGTCACCGTAATCATCACCTATACTATCCATAAGGTCAAAATACCCGGAACCCTTATTAACAACAGTATCCATAATTTCAGGTGATACCACAGGCGCAGTATCCTGTACAATCCCCGGCTGCTGCTGTTGCTGTGTAACAGTATTCTGCAGGGTTTCTCCCAGCGGCTGTTTTAACTCCGCCGGTATTTTATTACCCATCGCACGATAAACATTAGTCAACCCCTGGCGTAACTTCATATCCGCAACCTTTACGCGTTCCTGGTCAAACTCCTGCCCTAACGCAATAAATACGCTGCCATCTTCAGCCCTATAAATTTCTTCCGTAGCGCGGTCTAACGCAGTGATTTCCGCACGCCCGCTGTTTTTATAAGTATCCACCATTTTCCGTACCTGCGCAAGCGCCACCCAGCCTGTATGCTGCCATCTTGTACCGAACCACGCGTTCCATCCCTGATCCAACCATGTTGCCGGAGTAAACGCATTAATTGCCGGCAAAAAGTACCCGCGTGCCATTACTTCAGACGGCAACATCATTACTACCTGCTGGTACTGATTAAACGACGAAAAAAGTGTTCCCAAAAATTCTGTAAAATAATCCTTTTGTATCGCCCAAAACTTTTCACCCGTAACGATTACTGTTACACCGGGTATATCTCCCTGGCGTTTATATTCTTCCACTCTCTTCCAAAACGTTTTAACAATCTCAGACGGGTTCATCAGTATATCCGGCAACTCAATCATTTTTGACAGTTCATTCTCCCGGATAAACACCGCAATTTTACGTTCCTGGAATTTGTAATTAACCACAGGGAAATACCCCATCTGCCCAAGAACACTTACCGGCGCGGCAGTCCATTTTGCCCCGACAGAACCTAATAATTCAACCACCTGAGGGCTAACCGCCCCGTAAGCCGGTACTATACCATCTGGATACGCATTAAACTCTGCGCTATACACCTGCCACCCGCGAACTATCTGGTCCATAACATCCTGCTGATACGAAAACTCCATCCTCGGCAGTACCGCATCATCAGTGGTATTACCATATAAAAGATCATAATTCACAAACACCGGCATCACAACTTCGTTCATAGTATTAAACACTACGCTTACCCGGTTTTCTGTATGTAAAGCTCTTATACTTTTCCATAATTCCGGCGCCCCGGTTTTCCATGAATTATACACCTGCGGTGAAATACTTAGGCACAACTTAATTGTTTTGTTAGCCTTAACAATTTTCATGAGGCTAGTATACTCATCGACCAGCTTAGCTTCCCCGGGTGTTACGTACCATATTAACGTAATAAAAAACGTTGTTTCTTCAGCCTTAACATTTTGAATGTTTAATCCAAACACTACACAAAACAGTGCCGTTAATACTAATCGTTTAAATATATTATTCTGCACAGTAATTAATTACTCCCCATCCTTTTTCCTGGGAAACATCGGCGGAAGTTTAGAAACCATAGTCCCTGGTATAAGTTTACCCCATTTAACAGCTTCCTTCCAGGACAACTTTACCCTATCACTCTTCAACCCAAGCTGTACTTCAATATCTTTAGAAGCCCCCGGCATAAACGGTGCCAGGTACAAACTCACCACACGCAAAGTTTCCGCTAAATTATAAAGTACGGTATTAAGTTTAGGGTCACTTTCCTTTGCCAACTTCCACGGTGCTGTAGATTCTATATACTTATTAGCTCCCGTGATAAGTTCCCATATAAGCACAAGCACGTGCTGAAGGTCAACATTTTCATATGCTTCCGCAACCCTAGCCTCCATTTGTTTTACCTTAGCACTCAACTCATTATCTTGTATCCCGCAGGGAGCAGGGACTTTTTTATCATAATACTTTTCTATCATAGTCAACGTCCGGCTGACAAGGTTACCAAGATCATTAGCGAGATCGCTGTTATACCGTTCATGAAGATGCTTCCTAGAAAAATCGCCATCCGCTCCAAACGGTATCTCCCTGAAGATAAAGTACCGGTACGCATCAACACTATACTGTTTAACAATATCTTCGGGATTAACAAAATTATGTTTTGACTTCGACATTTTTTCACCTTCTGATGTCCACCACCCGTGAGCATAAACCTTCTTTGGTAAAGGCAACCCCAGTGCCTTAAGCACTCCCGGCCAGATAACCGAGTGAAACCTGAATATTTCCTTACCCACAAGATGCAAATCAGCAGGCCATAAAGTTTCAAACCGCCCATCAGATTCACCATACCCCGCAGCAGTGATATAATTTATCAACGCGTCAAACCATACATACACCGTATGCGCAGGATCATCTTCCACGGGTATACCCCACTTAACTTTTGTCCGTGATACCGACAGATCGCGTAACGGCTCCGTTGTTCCGACACCCTCAACAAAATTTTTTATCTCACTCGCGCGGTATGACGGCTGGAGAAACCCGGGATTCTCAGCATAATATGACAACAACTGTTCCTTAAACGCGGACAATTTAAAAAAATAACTTTCTTCGGATAACTTCTCAATCCCGCGCCCGCAGTCAGGGCACACATGTTTCCCTTTGGTATCAACTTCCCCTAACTCTGTCTCAGTCCAGAACGTTTCACAGGGAACGCAGTACATTCCTGTATACTCGCTCTTATACACCCACTTTTCCTGTTTTAACTTTGCAAATATCTTTTGTACAACCTCAACATGCTGTTTATCAGTAGTACGTATAAACCCGTCATTTGTAATATTCAATAATTTCCATAACGCTTTATACTTATCAACGATACGGTCCGCCCATACCTGAGGCTCAACACCATTTTCCAGCGCAACACTGGCAACTTTCTCTCCATGCTCATCGGTACCGGTTAAAAAATACACTTTCTCCCCGCGTTGACGGCGGTACCGCGCAATAATATCCGCAGCTAAAGTTGTGTATGAATGCCCAAGATGCGGTTCAGCGTTGATATAATAAATCGGAGTGGTAATATAAAATGTTTTACTCATCTATTTTTTTAGATCCTGAACCTTAACTTTTTTCTTTTCATTATTCTCGTACTCCACCACAACTTCACCGGTGAGAATAATTGCGGCAACGACTTTACCTTTACCTTCATTTGTCCTTACGGTATCACCAATCCTCGGCATACTCTCCTTAAGCTCCTTATATATCTGATGCTCATACCCCAAGCAGCACATTAACCGTCCGCACACACCGGAAAGTTTAGCGACATTGATGGGAATATCCTGTTCCTTCGCCATTTCTATGGTACACGGCTTGAACTCCTTCAAAAACTCGCAGCAGCACAATACACGCCCGCAATGCCCGATCCCTCCAAGTATTTGCGCTTCATCACGAACACCGATCTGCACCATCTGTATCCTGGTTTTAAGTATATGCCCGAGATCTTTTATGAGTTCACGGAAATCCACGCGGGTATCTGCAGTGTAGTATATAAACAACTTTTTACGGTCAAACGTAAAATCCAGGCAGGTTAACTTCATCGCAAGTTCATAATCCTGAATTTTACGCACGACGATACTCATCGCTTCCTGCACCTTCGTTTCGTTATCCGCTAACCTGGCATAATCATCTTTCCCGAACGGGCGCAATATTTTACTAATACTTTTATCGGTTTTCTCAACGATACGTTCACGGTCACACACAGTACCAACCTCGTATCCGTTCTCGGTTTCAATAATAATCTTCTGTCCGAGCTTGAGATCAAGATTCCCGCAGTCCGCCAACACCTTTTCCTTATTCTTCCTTACTTCAATACCAACAACTACCGGCATAAATATTTATTACCCCATCTTTATACTTATTTTTTTATACTTACTGTTCCGCCACCTGTTGTATCTTAAACAATACCGTTGCCATAACAGACGCAGGCGAGACCATTGCTTCCACCATCTTACTTGCGGATAAGAGTATAGCCTCGATTTCTACCGTCTTTTTTTTATTATACAACTTGTCTTTCTGTAATATCAACATCATGCTTTTGATCAACCCGCGGAATTCGTCACGGTCACCCGTATATTTTTTTGCTGTTAACCCCATAATATCCAGCGGCGACAAGATCTTTACCTGTTTCAGCCACGCAGTAATCTCTGTGCGCTGCTGCAAAAATTCAGCATTAAACAAATCAAGTGCCAACCCCGGGCTGCCGCAGGAGTACCGCACGTATTCATTTATATTTTCATCTTCAATCTCGCCTGTGTAAACCAATACGCGCTTAACCTCATCTTCAGTCAAGCGTGTAAACTTAACCTCCTGGCAACGCGACTGTATAGTCTTCAACAACGAATACTTATGCTGTGCTATCAGGATAATAACAACATTAAGAGGAGGCTCTTCCAAAAGTTTCAGTAAACTATTCGCCGCAGCTTGCTGCAACCACTCAGCGCCCCTGATAACAAAAACCCTGTATTTTCCATCCACCGCGCGTAAATGCGCGCGACGCCCAAGCAGCCGCATTTGATCAATCCCGATACTTTCCTTATCCTTCTTCCCCCTGACTTCTATGGTATTACCGGCAACACTTTCTATATCTTTATCATCACTACTGCCCTCACCGTTTTCTTCAATATCCGTAATACGTTCTATAACCTCAAAATCAGGATACACACCTTCCTCTATCTGCTTGCACGGCAAACACTGCCCGCAGGAATCCATATTTCCATCCAATTCCCTTACGGGAGCCAAACAGTTCAATATTTTAGTAAATTCAACCGCAACCCTGTACTTCCCGATACCGTCGATACCGGTAAACAGCAACGCGTGAGGAACACGGTTATATCCCACAAAATTCTTTAGATATTTTATTGCCTGCGCCTGGCCTTCTATTTTTTTAAAAGACATTTTTTCTTTACCAACAACTTCTCAACCACAATCCTCACCCTTTTTTGGGTTAACCCCGCACTTTCTTCCACCTTCACAACCTTAACCCGTGCAGGATCTTCCCGCGCGATCTCTAAATACCCTTTCCTTACTTTATCATGAAACTTTAACCCTTCTGCTTCCAACCGGTCAACGCTTACGCGGTTCTTAACATTCTCCAACCCTTTTGCTGTATCAATATCAAGATACACAGTCATATCCGGCTTAACCCCGGAAGACGCTATTTTATTAAGCGTTGAAATCATCTTCAATGACAACCCGCGGCCATATCCCTGATACGCAAGCGTAGCGTCGGTATAACGTTCACACACAACAATTTTACCATGCTGAACCTCCGGCAGGATGAGTTCTTCAGTATGCTGTGCCCGCGCAGCAGAATACAACAACAATTCCGTCAACGGGGTAATCATATTTTGAGGATCAAGCAAAATCTTACGAAAACTTTCCGCAATTGACACTCCCCCGGGTTCACGGGTATGCACAACTATATACCCAACAGACCGCAGGTATTCCACCAGAAGATCCGCCTGTGTACTTTTCCCGCACCCATCCGGGCCTTCAATCGTAATAAACACACCAGAATATTTTGATTTCACAGTAACAACACTTCCTTTAGTAAACTATTCCTTCAACAATTTATTAACATTATTTACAAGTTCGATCAAATCAAACGGTTTTGTCATATAAACATCTGCGCCGGACGACTGCCCGAATGTTTTATCATATCCGCGTTCCTTACCGGTAAGCATCATAATTTTGGGACGATAATTTTTTTCCAGGCTAATATAAAACGACACATCATATCCGTCAAGACCGGGCATCATTACATCCAGGATAATAAGGTCCGGTTTCAACTCCTTAATTTTACCCATAGCATCATCCCCGTTATTCGCTACAATAACGTTATACCCCTCATCTTTCAAAGTATCACTGATAAGCTCCGTTAATGTTACCTCATCATCCGCAACAAGTACAGTTTTAACCATATTCAATCCTTAAATACTAACCTTCCCCGCACCATCCGCTGTGACGCATAACTCACACCCGTCTCCCAGCTTCCGCGGTATATAATACTTTTCATTCATATTATTAATTAACTCTTTTACAGAATCTTTATGCACCAACACCAACACACACCCGCCCAGCCCTCCACCGGTAAGGCTTGCACCAACAACACCTTTAACCTTCTTTGCGGTATCCACAATAAAATCCAGCTCCTCACAACTACACCCATACCCTCCAGGCTGACGCCACAACGCTGCAGTATCATCCTCACCTACATTGATTTTAGCAATTAATCCATCAAGATATTCAGCAGAAACATTATTATCATACTTCATCACACGCCCTGCCGCAGTATGCGTAACCACGCGGTCACCGTCATGTGAAAGATACATCATCTCACCAAAAATATGGATATTGTTGTTACTCAGATAATTAATGCATAACTTTCCACGTTGACATTCTGCTAATCCAAATAAACAAACCTTCCGCACAGCATACCCTTCCGGTGGATTATTATGAGTAGAAAACAATTTTTCTAGAACCTTAATTTCTTCCTGTGCGCTGAACAACCGCCGTAACTCTTCCCTGGAAATCCGTTCCGGCAACCGTTTTAACATCTCGTACACCCACTTCACGGGCTCTTCCTCAATATCACGGAAATACTTAAACTTCACTGTTTTTTCAGGATATAACCTTTTAATAATCATTAACGCCACAACATTCGTAGCAACGCGTTCGTTGAATACCGACTTAGCATTCTGTGATTTATTAGATTCACGAAACGAATTACACATAATCACAGCATAATCTCCGGGCAATTCCACAGGTTCTACGGTTAACGGAAAAAACCTTGTATGCAACAATTTCCCTTTTTTCCCGCATAACATTGCAGCATGATCCCCCGCCCCACCGCGAGTACCGACATACCATTCACCCATACCGCATAACTCAACAAGTTCGGTAAGGCTTAACTCCAGTTTATTAATACCCATACACGCAATCGCTGAACCCACCACTAACGCCGAAAACGCGCTCAACCCGGCATCTACAGGAATATTATTTAACACAACAATATCCATACCCTTAAACTTCTTATTAGGAAACCTATTCTGCAGGCACAAAACTCCTGCTCTAATATAATTACCCCAATCCCCGGGTATTATGTTGATTAATGAAATATAATTTAACCAATCCCCCCGTAGATTTTCAGGTAATTCTGTATCGATATCAAACTGTCTTTGCGGATACTTATGTTCAACATTATCCGCTACCACGAGCCCATCCTCCCGCGGGGATACCACAAATACCGCTTCCCTGTCAATCGACATATAATTAACATACCCGCCCCGGTGTTCTATATGCACACCTTTAAGGTTAATCCTTGACGGCACACGATAAACCCCGACCTCGCGATCCATACCGTACAACTTCCCGAATTTTTCCACTGCGCGTATGTATTGCCTAACATTCTTCTTTTGCTTTAACGCTGTTATCCACTCACTAACTTTCATTTCATCCATACCTCAAGTATTCACTCGCAATACTACTCCATTTATCCAAACATAAGAAATATCATAACAACCAAACGAGAAATATTTTCCGGCAAGTATAAACCAAAAACGCCCTTATTACAACTCTTTTGCAAATGTCCAGAATAAACGCCATATTTTGGCATCACATCCACCTAAATAAAAACTATACGCTGAAGTCCAGGGTATCACACAACTTTTAATACCCATAAGCTTAATTTCGTTCAAGCATTTCAGCAATAAAACCTTACCGATACCGTGACGCCGGTACTGTGAATCAACACCCAGCGGCCCGAACCGCGCGTCTTTCATTACGTCATACCCTGCAAACCCAATAATTTTACCATCACCATTTTTTGCAAGAAAAACACGCACTTCTTTATGCATGAAACCCATTGACGCTTCGGGTATCCAATGAGGGAACACAATTTTCAACCATTCAATCAACTGTTCTTTATCACCCAAACTTGCGCGTATAAGTTTTACCCCAACCTTCTCCAACCGCAGTTCATCAGTCTCTGTATTACAATCCAGAGCCTCCAGATCGGACAGCATATGCACACATTCCCCCTGCTGTTTAAACCCTTTTTTCTGAAGAAATACCACTGCTTCTGTGTACACAGGATAAATCCCTGGCTGGAAGTAACAAGGCGCGGAGTCAAGTACACGTAATAACTGTACACCGTGCTCACGGACAAGCTCTTCCGCTGCGGCCAACAACCTTGATGCCACACCTTTACACCAATACTCTTTTTTTACAGCGAAAAGTTTCAACCATCCAACATTTTTATCTCCGCGTTTACGTATAACTACCAGCATAAACCCTGCTAACGCATTATTATCACTCTCTATGGTTTCAGTCAGTAAAAACTGTGTGTTTCTATCGGGATCAGATTCAATTTTAAACCTAACTTCATCCGGTGTAATACTGTCATACACAAGACATTCAGCGCATAAACCGGAAACCTGACTCAAAATATTTTGGGACAATTCATCTGTTCTATATATTTTCATAATAGTATTATTATACCTAATAAACCGATAAATCGTCCAATAAAAATAGTGTCAACAACATTTTATATATATACTTGACAATGTTATACAATGTATATACAATATATATAAACATATATGCAACGGAGGAAAAAATTAGATTATGAACGCGTACCAAAACTCAATTTTTATGAACAGCCAGATCGTAAAAAAGATCCAGAAAAACAAGTTAGAAGAACTACGTATCTGTGTCCTAAAAAATAACATGGTAGATGTACGTATATACTTCTACTTCCCAAACGATCCTGAACCGAAACCCACAAAAAAAGGCATTTGGCTGTCATTCAAGAACCTCCCCAAAATTATTGAAGGGTTTAACGGTTTAGTCAACGACAACTCAAGCGAGCTATCTCTTGAGTTCGAGAAATCCAATACACAAAAACTTAAAGTATACACCCAGGATTTCAGGAATACCAAGCTTGTACATCTTCGAACTTATTACCTGAAAAATGAAGAATACGCACCAGGCCGCGGTGTATCATTCCCGATAGCATTACTCAAAGACGTATCTGACGCATTAAAAGAATCAGAAAAACTTAAAGAAGAATAAACAGGTCAGTTCGCTAAAATATCCAATAACTCTTTTGGATCGTCAATAACAAAAGTTGGCTTAAACTTTTTCAGTGTTTGCTTATTATTAAATCCCCATGACACGGCAACAACATCGATTTTAGCTTTTTTTGCCGCCTGGACATCACGCACTTCATCGCCAATATAAATAGCTTCATTACGTTTATACTTTATCTTACGCAACATACGTTTAAGCGCGCGGCTTTTCCCGAAAAGATTACTTTCCGAAACTACGTGGTCGAACAGATAAATATCATTATTCTCACAGAACTTACTCACATTTTCATAAGTATTTGATGTAAGTATCGCAACAGCATACCCACGGTTTTTTAGTTCAAATATCACCTTAACAATAGTTTCAACGGGTTTAAGATTATGTATGATTTTATTCAATTCCGCCTTAGTTTTTTTTGCGATAAACGGCAGTTTCATACCCGGTATTTTAAGGTACTTCAACAATTCCTTCGGACGTAGGCCGCGTATATACTCGATCTCATGTTCATGAACCTTATTATACCCAAACTCATCCGCCAGGCGGTTAATAATCTCACGGGACGGGTATAACGTTTGTGCAAGAGTACCATCAAAATCGAAGATAACAATCCTTTTCTTGTTACCCCCGTGAGGATACGGGTGAGAACGCGCTTTCCGTCTGAATAACCCTAAATTAAGCTTTAATACCATAAAACAACATTTTATAAAACATTAACACATATAACAAGCATAAACAGGTAAGCCATCGCACATCCTTGCTATTTATATACGACAATCCCGCATTTAGCACGTGAACTTTTTGACAAGTCAATTGTATACTTCAACCCCAAGGGTTCAAGCACACGGCGGTATAACACATCGCAGTGCATACAATAATTTTTGTACGGAACAACCCGCCGCTTTTTTTGTTCATTCAACAACCTCATCTTTGACGGGCACTTTGTCATAACGATCCGGAATACATCCTTTTTCCCGTCATACACAATCCTATACCCAGCCGATTCTTCTTTTAACGTACGTGACCAGTACAACCAACATCCGTACACACCGTGTTTTCTGACATACTCACGCAGGTTCAACAAAAAATTGTCGCTAAGATACTCCCAAAACCGCGTAACCTCCTGTTTACCCCCGCGTTTATGCAGGTACTTAAACAACTCGCTATACGCCGGAATAAAGTCGGTACAAGGAATCATGGTGTACCCCCTTTTTTGTAAAACACCTGGGTACTCGCGCCGGTACGCTTATTGTATTTTAACAACTTATAAGAATACCCTGTCCCGTCAACAATCGCAGAATTAACCACAACCTCCGTAAGTTTCCATAAAGGCGATACTCTATACCCGTTTTTACGCATATGCGTTACTGCCGGGCAGAACGGCGTGATAACGACCAGCTTCCCAACATCTTTATTAATCCGGATTTTGATATTACAAACCTTCTCAGTTGAATACATCTTAGTAAAATGTTTTACCAATGCGGTAAGGCCGTATTTCTTTATGTCTCTGGTAACATTGGGATACAACGTTTTTGCGGTATTATAAAGGTATTCTTTCACAGCTGACACGCCGTAAACCTTCCGCAGGTATTCTATGGCATTACTCATTGCACCATGAAAATCCTTATGCAGATACTCCGTCGCGCCGTACCGCTGTGTAAGAACTTTCTTCATGCTAAAGATATGTATTTAATGATGGTTTTTCTCAGGTTCCAGCGGTTTCACAATCGCGGAAATAGTTTTCCATCCCAACTGTTTACACGCTTCATACCTGAGATTACCGGC
>JBBAAG010000031.1 GCA_041658405.1 Elusimicrobiota bacterium | reverse complement strand
CCATAAGAAACGGGAAATCACCGATATTCCATGCTTGACGCCAGCTGGTAATTAGTGCGGTAAGAAGCCTGCCGTAATCCGACTTCCTTTTACGGTTAGCTTCGCCTTGATACCAGATAACACCTTTAATGGTATAGTCTAATAAAGGCGCGATCATACCGTTGTAAAGTACTGATTGTTTTTGACTTCCTCCAACTGCCGGTTTTTTCTTCACCGGTTCTGTTGTCGTAAAAGTAGACTTAACTTCGAGATACGTATTTTCTAATTCAACAAGTTTTTTGTAATCTTCAACTAATACAGGATTTGTGGTAAGTTCATTTTTGCTCATCCACGCTTCTGCCGGTGTACCTCCGACAGAGGAGTTGATCAACCCAACAGGAACTTTTGTGGCGTCCACCATATTTTTTCCGAAGAAGTATGCAACCCCGGAAAAGTTGTGGACAGTCGATGGCAGGCATTCGTTCCATTTCGACCCGATAAACTCAAGTTCTGTACCCGTACTTTTTCTCGGGACAGTGAATAACCGGATTAACGGGTTAGTCGAGTTCGCGACGTCAAATGCAGCATTCGATGTTTTTGACATTGTCCATGCCATGTTAGACTGCCCGCTGCCAACCCAAACATCACCGACGAGGATATTATTAAGTTCAATAATATTTTTGCCTTTAATAACCATTTTATACGGCCCGCCGGGAGTTAGGTTTTTAAGTTTTAGCATCCACTTACCGTTTTCAGTGGTGGTTTGTACCTGTTGCCCGTTAAACTCAACGGTAACATTCTCGCCATTATCAGCGTAACCCCAGACTTTAGTTTCTACCCCGCGCTGAAGGACCATATTGTCTGAAAACAAACCAGAAAGCGTTATATCCGCGTTTGCCTTTACAGTTGTTGTCAGTACCAAAATCACAGCTAATGTGTTACAAGTAACTTTCAGATTCACCATACAATACAAACTCCTTTAATTATTTAAATTTATCTCCAAATATTACTACCAGAAATGCTTATCTCTGCGGGAAAAAAGTATTGTGATTGCCCAGGGGGATAAAACAATACCGAATGCCAGTAAGCCCATTATTTTATAGAACGGGTATAGCACAAGTGCCATCAATAATATTGCAAATACCGAGTATTCTTCCGACAGGATTGCTATAACATTGGATAGCCATTTCATATAAGAAGAATACATCTGTGTACCGCATGAGCTACAAGTATACCGCAAGTTACTATTAGCGGTATCACATTTCAGGCAAAGATTAACTACCGATACATAAGTGTATAGCACATCCATTGTATTAGGATTCTTTTCTAATGTTTCAAGCCGGGATGCAAGTCTATCACCGGGATGCATCTTTAATGCTTTACGGTAATGAATCTTTGCTGTGGATAGTTCTCCAAGTTGTTCAAACAGTTTCCCGATTTTCTCAACCGCTGCGGCGTTATCCGGGAATTCTTGTATTGCATTCAATGATTCTTTCATCTCTTTGTTTACCGTTTCCAAAACAAGCCTGCGTTCGTACCCTCTGCGGTAAAACTGTACTGCTGAAAATAATAGAGGCAGTATCGCTATAATTACTAATACCAGAGGGGCGTTAAATAACCCAATGAATCCAAGTGAAATTATTATCCAAATGCTCAGTAAAAACTGTCCTAACGAAACTCTAGGATGCGTACTTATCCTGTTGATCCCCAAAAATATGCCTACAAAGAATAGGCAATAGAAGAAGATAATTAATAATAACGTTTTCATCGTAGGGATACTATTTTACTGATACCCTCACAAAATTTGCGGGATTATGAAACGTTTGCTTTATCTTTGCCCAGGAAATGTTGATATTTCCTAAAGCAACGTGCCGGCAAAGGTTTAACGCAAACGATTGTACTGTCGGGAATTTGTTTATAGGGAATACAATTTCTGTGGACCAATAATCATTCCCTGCGAAAGTGGCAGTTACGTATTCACCATTCCATGCAGGATCCTTACCCGCACCTTCAGACGTACACTTCTGGTCAAACCTTACATTTTTACTGTTAAGCACTACGTGATAATAATTACTTCGTTGGTCGGTAGGATCAAAAAAGATTTCAATCGCATCATCCTGGAACACAGAACTATCCGTATCAGTTTTTGCTGCTACCAAATCCTTTACACCCTGCCCGCCACAGAGTATACCGATATAAACGTTACTGCTGTCAACAACAACATATCCGGTAGTTTGCATGGTAAGTATTGCACCGTCAAGCGCATAAAAATCTGTAACCACCCCTTTATTCGTTGTCCAGACAGGTTCGTCAAGTTTGCCATCGCATACAATGTTTGCGTTAACGGTTTTGTTTATCTTCATTTCTATAACTTCCGGCATTCCTTCCCATAACAACGGGATTGGTACCTGTATACCCTCCCAATTATCGGTTCGGAACGGTGATGCGGGAAGGTTAGCGGAATTAACGATATTATTCACCGGCGCGATTGCCCATGCGTACCGCACAGCAACCGGGTTAGGTACATCTTTTGCACTGACAACCACAGTGTCTTTATCCATGATCTCAGCTTCTGCGTTATAGAACACTTTATCCTCGCCCGCAATACAGAACCATGCAGGACTCTGGCCAGGTTTAGTTGTCTTTATCCCATCGCCTATATATTTGAACTTAACATACGCCTTCCCGTTTTCGTATTTAACAGAATCATATATTGGGCCGGAATAGATAAGAGAATTATTCTTTTTTTCAAGATGTTCCGCTAATAACGCTAATCGTTCCCCTACCGGCCGTTTGTTCGGCGGATGAATTCCCACATCACCAACGTCAATACATATAGCCATACCTGTATTTGGTACAGTCTGCCAAGTTTGTACTTGTGTTTCCCTTAACAATGGCCATTGACCCTTATCCGGCTTATTGGGTTTACCAAAATATGAAAGTTGAACGAATAAGAACGGAAATTCCGGGATGTTCCAATTTTTACGCCAACTATTAATCATCGCAGGAAAACATTTACCGTATGCCGCAGCACGCGGAGCGTTAGCTTCACCCTGGTACCAAATAGCGCCTTTGATTGTGTAGTTAAGTAACGGCGCGATCATACCGTTATATAATCCAGACTGTGTTCTCCACACCCTGTTTGTGCGTTTAGGTTCCGCTGTACCGTCAGCCTTAGCTTTTGCGATTGCCTCTTCTTCTTTTTCCGTTGCTTTTTTGATATTGGCTTCAGTATCAACAACCCATTTGTTTGAATCTACGAGTTCAGGGTTTGATTCCAGCTCTTCCTTCGGAGTCCATGATTCTACCGGTGTACCTCCGACTGAAGAATTTATCAAGCCGATAGGTATATTCTGAGTATCAACAAGTTTACTCCCAAAAAAATAACCGGCTGCGGAAAAATATGAGATAGTTTTTGGATTACATTCTGTCCATGTAGAGTTAAGAATTTCTATCGCGGTAGTGCTGTCCAATCTGGGAACGGTATACAGCCTCAGCCTCGCGTTAGTCGAGTTTACGATTTCTTTATCCGCATCTATACAACTCTTTACCGTCATCGCCATGTTTGACTGCCCGCTGCAAACCCAAACATCGCCAACGAGGATGTTGGATAGTTCAATCTTATTCTTTCCTTTAATAATCATTTTGTATGGCCCGCCGGGCTGCAGGTTTTTCAGGAGTGCTATCCACTTCCCGTCTTTTGCTACAGCCTGAACTTTTTGCTTATTAAATTCTACAGTAACCTTCTCGCCGGTATCCGCTAAACCCCATACTTTAGTTTCTTTTCCGCGTTGTAGGACCATGTTATCCGAGAACAAGCCCGATAATTTTACATCTGCTACTACTACCGAGGGGATTAACATTACTGCGGTTAAGGTTGCAGCAAGGACTGCATTAAACAAATTTGTTTTCACATTAATAAAATCCTTTCTTTGACTTACCCAAAAAATTGATTAAATAACATTATAACTTTTTTATTCTGTTTTTGGCATGTTTTCCAAGTTAGGAATAGGGACAGCGATATCTATCCAATCGTCAGTACGAAACGGTGATGCGGGAAGGGAGAGACTGTTGAACACGTTATTCACCGGTGCGATTGCCCACGCGTACCGCACAGCTACTGGGTTTGTAACTTCCTCCGCACTTACTAAAATAGTATCTTTACCAATGACCTCTGCCTCAGCATTATAAAAAACTTTATCTTCGCCGGCTATGCAGAACCATTTTGGTTTCTCGTTTTCCGGTAAAATCCTAATTCCATCAGCGGTATGAGCAAATTTAACATACGCTTTCCTGTTTTCAAACTTTACCGAATCGTATATCGGGCCGGAATACTCTGTTGTTTGTCCATACGCAATTGCGCCTGCTGCTAGAGCCAGCCGTTCCCCTACCGGTTTTTTGTTTGGCGGATGAATCCCGACATCACCAACGTCGATAGATACCACCATCCCGGTTTTGGGTACTGTCTGCCAGGTTTGTACTTGTGTTTCCCGCAACAACGGCCATTGCCCGGCATCTGGTTTATTGGGGTTTCCGTAGTAGGAAAGCTGGACGAATAAAAACGGTAATTCAGCAATACCCCAGTTTTTACGCCAACTATTAATCATCGCAGGAAAACATTTTCTGTACGCTGTTGCTCGGGGTGCGTTGGATTCGCCTTGGTACCAAATCACGCCTTTAATCGTGTAGTTCAGTAACGGCGCGATCATGCCGTTGTACAATCCAGACCGTGTTTTCCACACCCTGTTTGTGCGTTTAGGTTCCGCTGTACTATCAGCCTTAGCTTTTGCTATTGCCTCTTCTTCTTTCTCCGTGGCTTTCTTGATATTGGCCTCAGTATCTACAATCCATT
The DNA here is from genome assembly GCA_041658405.1 of Elusimicrobiota bacterium. Classification (NCBI taxonomy): domain Bacteria; kingdom Pseudomonadati; phylum Elusimicrobiota; species Elusimicrobiota bacterium. Next base: position 27,320 of record JBBAAG010000031.1, on the reverse strand, counting down.
TGTTTGAATCTGCGAGTTCGAGGTTTAATTCCAACTCTTCCTTTGGTGTCCACGCTTCAACTGGCGTACCGCCAACGGATGAGTTTATAAGGCCTATGGGAATGTTTTGAGTTTCAACGAGTTTACGGCCAAAGAAGTAACCGGCTGCGGAGAAACAAGGGACAGTTCTTGGATCACACTCTGTCCACGTTGAGTTGACAACTTCCCTCGGAGTAGTAGTATCCAGTATTGGTGAGGTGAATAATCTCAATTGCGCGTTGGTAGAGTTCGCGGTTTCGTAATCCGCGTTGATAGTCGATTTTAATATCATTTCCATGTTTGACTGCCCGCTGCAGACCCAGACATCACCGACGAGGATGTTGGAGAGTTCAATTATATTCTTCCCTTTGATAACCATTTTATATGGCCCGCCGGGTTGCAGGTTTTTCAGGAGTACCATCCACTTTCCGTCTTTGGCGATAGATTGCACTTTTTGCCCGTTAAATTCTACAGTAACCTTTTCGCTGTTATCCGCATAACCCCATACCTTGGTTTCTATACCGCGCTGGAGGACCATATTGTTAGAGAACAAGCCTGATAATTTTATACCTTCGGGAAACATTTTTGTTTTCACTTTACAAATTCTTTACTCGTTCATCGTACTCCTTAGTCTTTTTCTCGAGGTCAGCAGCTAGTTTGATAAATGATGAGTACAAAGTGTCAAGTTCAGCTTTAACCTCTTTATTCCGTTTGGGCAGTTCCGCGATGAGTTTAATATCCTGTTCCATTGAAGCCTTAACCAGTGCCTCGTCATTCATCCTGAGTTCATGTTCCAGAGTATCTATACGTTTCTCAACTTTATTAATTTCTTTGCTTAATGGTTTCAATACAGCATCTCGTTCTTTTAACAAATCCGACTTTACTTGCCGTGCATCAGCTTTTATTTTGCGGATAAGTTTTCTGTCTTCCTGGGATAACGATGCGGACTTCAACGCATCGGATGATTTATCATTATTTTGTCCTACAACTTCCTGTTCATACTCATATTCATCGCTCCACCCGACATTTTCGATAAAATCGCGATAGCCGCCTTCGTACAGCAAAACTTTATTGTTATCGAACACAACTAACCGTTTTGCCAGGCGTTCAAGAAAACGTTCGTTATGTGTTACCATCACTACCGACCCGTCAAAATCGTCAATAGCATCCATCAGCGCTTCCGACGAGTCCATATCCAGGTGGTTACTTGGTTCATCAAGTAACAACAGGTGGCACGGGGTCATAACAATCTTGGCTAGCATCACACGGTTTTTTTCGCCACCGGAGAGGACATGTACCTGTTTTAATGCGTGATCATCACTGAACATCAACATCCCGGCAATGTTGCGTGCTGCCTGCAAAGACCCTGTTTCGGAGACAGACATAATTTCATCAATCACGCTGTTCTTAGGTGTCAACCTTAAAAGGTTGGGTTGCCCAAAGTATCCAAGTTTGATATCAGGATTGTATTTTACAAAACCGTCTACAGGATAAAGTTCCTGCGCGATGAGTTTTAACAATGTCGACTTACCTTTCCCATTTTTACCAATAACACAAATGCGTTCATGTTTACCGATGGTTAACGTAAAGTTGTTGATTAGCATATTATCTTTGTCAGTATCGTATTTGAACGAAACATTCTCTATCTCAGTCATTTTTGAGGAAACAAAAGGTAATGCGCGGAAGGAAAAATGTAAAGTATCGATCTTGGTAAGCTGTTCTTTCTCGCCCATCTTTTCAAGCATTTTCATTTTCGACTGTACCTGTGATGCAAGCCGTGCTTTTGCTTTGAACCGATCAATAAACACGGTCAACTGCCGGCGTTTATTTTCTTCATTCACCCTGGTTTTTTCATAGACTTCTTCTTCAGTCTCAATTTGTTCATATAGAACGTCAGTTGTACCCCGTACTTTCCGTACTTTACCCCGGTGAATACCAACAGTATGAGTAGTAAAACTATCCATAAACCCGCGGTCATGCGTTATCACTATCAACTCATGCTGCCATCCTTTAAGAAAACTTATAAGCCACCGTGAAGCAACGATATCAAGATAGTTGTTAGGTTCGTCAAGCAGTAATAAGTCGGGTTCGGATATCAACACCTTTGCGAGGTTTAACCGTATCTGGTATCCTCCTGAAAAAGTTGACGGGGGGCGTTCCATATCCTCTTTTGTAAACCCGAGGCCGAATAAGATTTTTTCTACCCGCCAGGTATCGTACTTATACTCTTCCGGCAACTTTGAACAACCTTCTTTTAAAACAGTATCCTGCGTGAAATTTATGTGCTGTTCAAGATGGCCGATACGATATCCTTTAGGGATAGAAATTGTCCCGCTGTCAGGTTCAACTGTTCCAAGGATTAGGTTGAACAACGTTGTCTTCCCGTGTCCGTTCCTCCCGACAAGGCCAATTTTTTCTTTATCATTAATACTAAGCGTGATATTATCGTATAATACCTGTCCGCCATATGATTTGCTGATATCTATTAGATGGATCATAAAAGTTTTTGTACTACATTCCTATTTTTTCTTGAGTGTTGCCATACAATCCGCAAATTCTGAAGAGGAAGACGCACTACTTGTCGTCCAAAATAATTTATTTGATTTTGTATTATTCCATACCTTTGGTAAATTCTGTAATTTACCGCCCCGCAGCATACCTTTCCCACGGTTGTCAATATCGGTGTATAACGCTGACCAATCCTTACCCTCATTACCCGCACCGGGAACCCATTGGATTATATCAAGTTTTTCAATTTCACAGATAGCTGCTACATGTTTGACAGCACCTGGCCCGTCAAGGTGGTACTCTCCTGCGTCATAACGGTCAATTTCTTCCCGGATATATGGTAACGCAAACTCGCGGAACATATCCGGGCTTATCATACATGAAAAATCGCATTGCGCAACATTAATTCTTCCACGGGAATACATTCCATGGCGGTTTATACTGCCATACTTATTGTATTCAAATACTTTGCTAAACTCATCAAGCACCTGTTTATGCGCAACAGATATTTGTTTAAGGCAACGATGTACACCTTCAGGGTTATCCACGAGGTCCATCAATAATTCCTGTGTTCCGCGTAACGCAGCTAATGCATCGAGGTTTGCTACCAGTGTCGGTGATGCGATTAAAAGTTTTCCTGCACAGCGTTTTTTTAATAATTCCGCTCGTTCGACTATAAACTGCCATCCTTTAGAGTTGGTTTGAAACCGTATCTCCGCGCTATCCAAGTTTTTTATAATCGGTACCATCCACCCATGTCCCGCCTCGCCATCAGTATCCGTTTCTTCCGCACCGAGGAATGTTGCAAACTGGTTTGCCGTGAATTCAAGATAATAAAAAGGAATAGCGGAGTATAGAAAATCGTGGGTTTCCGCCCAGCGTAATAGCTGGTCGATGACTATGTTAAACTCACCATTCTTACCTGCAGCATAAGGCGGTTTTGCGACTGGTTCTATACCTGGTTTTGGTAGTACTGCCGAAATTATTGGTAACATATTTTTACCGGCCCAGAAATTATCCCATACTTTCTGTGCTTCAGTAAAGTCCTTCTTAAACTCTAATTCCATTTATTGTTCCTTAATTCTAGTTTTAGAATTGTTATAGTATAATTCAATAACAATAGCATTGTCAAAATATGAATTCTACAAAATATTCTTTACAAAACAAAAATTAGCGTGTATAATTTAAATTGTGTAGCAAAACTTCAAATATCAATATCATTTTTATTTTCATAAAAGTTAGCGAAAGGAGTACGAGAATGAGAAAAGTAGTAGTATTGTTAGCATTACTCGCGGTAGTATTCGCGGGTAGAGTGTCAGCAGCAGGTAATGGGGGTGGGTTAGGAATAGGGATAATACTTGGCGAACCTACAGGTATTGCGGTGAAGGTTAGTAAGATTCATGGCGCAATCGCATGGTCAACCGCTGGTAACTGGTTACATGTTCACGGGGATTATGTTCTTTACCAGAACACAAACTTGATCTCCGAATTTCCGTTATACATCGGCGTTGGTGCGAAGGTTGGTATTGGCAGCGGAGTAGGCCTTGGCGTACGCGTTCCGATAGGCTTGGAATATAAATTTTCCGATGCACCGCTGGATATATTCTTTGAAGTCGTTCCGGGCCTCGGCATTCTTCCGGGAATCGGTTTTGGCGTAGACGGCGGTATTGGTATCCGTTATTATTTTTAGATAATAAGCAGCGTAAGTTAATAATAATCCCTCGGTTTTCTTCGTAAAAAGAATTCCGGGGGATTTTGTATTTGTATTACAATACCATATTTTCGTAAAATAGAATACTATGAAAAGTTATAGCCACAAAAAAAATATAGTAATTCTTTCCTTAGTGGTATTTACAATTATCAAAAGTGTGTGTTTAGTATTTGCCGGTGATGCAGTACAGTTGTCTCCGGTAGAAATTAATGTTAACAAGTTCGGGTTGCTGACGTTATTACCGCCATTAGTGGCGATTGTATTGGCGTTTGTCACGAAGAACGTGTTAGTTTCTCTTACCGCCGGGGTGTTGACTGGAACGTTTATGCTCAACCTTGATGGAAATATCGTTAAAGCGTTATTTAAAATGTTTATAATGTTTATCGAAAAACTTCGTGGATCGCTCGCAAGTAAATGGAACGCCGGGGTAATACTGCAGATACTAACTATTGGCGCGTTGATCGCATTTATCTCAAAAACCGGCGGGTTGAAAGCTGTGGCGGAAGGGTTGGCAAAACAAGCAAAAACGTCGCGCAGCGCGCAGGTCGTTGCGTGGATGCTGGGGTTAATAGTGTTTTTTGACGATTACGCGAACTCGTTGATCGTTGGGCCGGTGATGCGTCCCGTAACAGACCGGCTGAGAGTCTCACGCGAGAAACTTGCGTTTATCGTTGATGCTACTGCCGCACCGGTAGCGGGGATTGCGCTGATCTCCACGTGGATAGGGTACGAAGTCGGAGTCATACGTGACGCGTATGCGATGATAAACGTTGACGTCAATGCGTACTCCGTTTTCGTCTCGTCAATACCGTTCAGGTTTTACAATATATACATGCTTTTGTTCATTCTGTTCATGGCATTACTTCTGCGCGACTTCGGGCCGATGCTGAAAGCCGAACGTCGCACCCGTAGTACTGGTATACCGTATGAGCCCGATGCAAAACCGTTGATCTCAGACGAGCTTACACGGTTGGAACCCAAACCGGGAGCAAAACTCAACCCGTGGAACGCGATTATCCCGCTTGCCGTATTGATATTGTTTACATTAGGCGGGTTTTATTATAGCGGGTACAAAAATATTTTGTGCGGGACGAAACCGGCGCTTGTGATGTTGATACAATCTGCACCGTTATCGTTTGCTGCGTTACGTGAAATCCTTGGTGCGTGCGACGCAAGTATTGTAATGTTTCAGGCAGCATTTCTTGGCTGTGTAGTATCCATTATCATGGGTATGTGTCAAAAAGTATTTGATTTATCCGAAGCAATCGATGTATGGATAAAAGGGATGCAGGCATTGATGATTACCTGCGCAATATTAATACTCGCCTGGGCGTTGAGCAGCGTGATAAAAGACCTTGGTACTGCGAAGTATTTGGTGACAATGTTATCGGACAAAATTCCGGCGTTTGCGTTACCGACGATAATATTTTTACTTGGATGCCTAATATCTTTTTCAACCGGCACGTCGTACGGCACTATGGGTATCCTTATGCCGTTGACCATCCCGCTTGCATACGCAATCTCGCCGGACTACGGATACGTTGTATCCAACGTTGGCGCGGTACTTACCGGCGCGGTGTTTGGCGACCATTGCTCGCCGATATCTGATACAACAATACTATCGTCAATGGGCTCTTCATGCGACCATATGGACCATACAGAGACGCAATTGGTGTATGCTGTGGTGATAGGACTGGTTGCCGCGGTGTTTGGCTACCTTTTGGTAGGTACCGGGATAAACGTGTACCTCGCGTTGTGTATTGGTACGGCGGTAACGTTTGTTGCAATTTATTTACTGGGCAAACCGCTAGGGAATTATCGTGCGGAGTAAAATGTTGTGACAATAAAACTTGTAATAGTACTTCTTGTGTCCATTCTGCTGATTAACATCCCTGTTTTTGGTAAAACCACTGCTGCAAAAGAGAAGAAAGATTTGTCCGCAGACATTGCGTATGTGCATACAGGGTTAGTTAACATCCAGGCAGTTGACCCGTCAATTAAAGTCCAGCTCGTGTATTCAACTACCGACAATTTCTTGAAATCCGACGCGTATGGCGATCTCGAAACAGCGTACCTGCAAAAAGATGCTGCGGTAATGCTTGCCAATGCACAACGGTTACTGCAAAAACGTATGCCGGGATACAGCTTGATTGTTTACGATGCTGCACGGCCGCGCAGCGTACAACGCGTCATGTGGAACCTCGTGAAAGGGACGAAGGTCGAAGACTTTGTTGCCAATCCCGAGAACGGATCCGTTCACAACTACGGTTGTGCGGTGGATGTTACAATTCTTGACGATAAAGATAAACTGCTGGATATGGGCACGGAGTTTGACTTTTTTGGCGATCTTGCGCGGACGGACATCGAAGACAAGCTGTTTGCAGAAGCGAAACTTACAAGACGGCAATATGATAACCGCATATTATTGCGCCAAGTAATGACAAAGTCGGGGTTCCAGATTATTGAAGAAGAATGGTGGCATTTTGACGCGTTCCCTCGGAAAGTTGCGAAACGAAAATACAAGATTATTGAGTAAGACAATTAGAAACAACTTCTTCAGTTCCTAAAAGTATTACAGGTTTTTTTGTGGGGTCAAGCCATTTGAGGAGTTTCACCATATTCTTTTCACTCATCGAAACACAGCCGGCAGTAGGTTTTCCATACTCGCTCCAGAGATGCACAAAAATTGCGCTGCCGTTTCCGGGAACCACAGGGTTTGTGTTGTACTGTATCCAAATTACATACTTATACGCGTCATTGGATAATACCATTTTCTCGTACGATTTAACGTTAGGGTCAAGCTTGTCTTTTCCGCGAATCCATGTGTTATACTGCGGTGAGTCCTTGTCATCCACCCAGTAATCATCTGTGTTTGACTGTGTGTAGGGCATCTTCGTATCAACTGTTGGCAGGTATCCGTACACCGGCCCGAGGGGGTAAACACCAGACGGCGTATGCCCATCGCCTTCACGTTTCTGTCCGGGTTCCGCGAATCCTGTCCGCCCGATATTAACTTTCTCCGGGCCAAAAACCTTATTCCATTTATATTTTCCCTCTGTTTTTTCGAATACCATCATTGTCCCTGTAATTGTGTTATATCCGGTAGTAGTTACAAGTAATACCTGCTGTCCGGTAATCATACTTAATCTGTCGATCTGCTTCGTATAACTTTTCACCGCAGTGTTTCCTCCACAACTTGAAGATAGGACTGATATAATAATTAAGAATATTATAAAAATATATTGCATAACTACATTATATATATTTTACTTCTTCTTTTTACGGATGAGGTCTTTTGTGAGGTTATACACGATATCAATATTACCGTCACTGGTTTCTTTCAGTAAATCAGTAATTGTATTGATAACACTATTACCCAAACTTTTGTTGGTATGCAAAGACTGAAAATCAAATAATGAAGATATCGTAGTATTCAAAGTATCTGACACTTTCAGAAGTACGTCCAGGCTCATTCCTTTTTGTCCGTGTTCAATCTGGCTGATAAACGTTGGATGGACATTAACCTTCTCAGCCAACATTTCCTGTGTATACCCTAAGCGTTTACGGAGAGACATAATCTTTGTTCCTAATAGTTTTAACATTTCATTGTATTCCATAATACCAACCCTCTGCTTTTTTTGTATTGCCTGGCAAATAACTATTTATTTGTTCTGTAATAAAATGATACTTCAACACAAACATGTACTGAATAGACAGAAAGTAAACAATAATATTACTGAAAGTAATACATAAAACACGCAAAGTTACCCACGCGAAAATAAGGTATAATATCTTCCTTGTAACAGAGAAAAGATTTATGAAGTATTTAATAATGGAGGTTGTATAAAAATAAACTATGAACCAAAAAACATTTATTGTAATCGGTGCAGGTCATCGCGGGCGTATATATTCTCGGGTCGCAAAATTGTTTCCCGATAGAGCGCGGATCGTTGGTATAGCGGAACCCAACGATTTTTATCGCGATTATATGGTAAAAGAATATAACATCCCTCTGGAGAATGTGTATACCGATTGGAAACAGTTGGCGGGACAAAAAAAGATTGCCGATGCTGTGATCATAGCTACACAAGACAAAATGCATGCGGAACCCGCAGTAGCGTTTGCCAATCTCGGCTATCACATAATGCTTGAGAAACCTATGGCTACCACAGAAACCGACTGCCGGCGTATCGTTGACGCAGTTATAAAAAACAAAATTATTTTCGCAGTATGCCATGTAATGCGGTATACAAACTTTACACATAACCTCAAATCAATCCTTGATTCCGGTGTTATTGGCGATATTGTCACTGTACAGCATCTTGAGAATGTGGGGTACTGGCATCAAGCGCATTCGTATGTCCGGGGTAACTGGCGGAATGAACAACTGTCCTCTCCGATGTTGTTAGCCAAATCATGCCATGATATGGACTGGTTAAGGTATATAATGAACGTACGGTGCAGAAAAGTTTCATCTTTTGGGTATCTCACGTATTTCAAACGCGCAAATCAACCGAAAGGCGCAGCGGATCGGTGTTTTGACTGCAACGTAGAGTCCACATGTCCATACTCTGCGATTAAGATATATCTTCGCCACGCAGCGAATAATAGGTTCGGCTGGCCGGTGGACGTAGTGACACACGAGAAAACCTATACCGCTGTACATGAAGCCATAAAAACAGGCCCTTACGGCCGTTGCGTGTTCGCTTGTGACAACAATGTTGTGGATAATCAGGTGGTCAACCTCGATTTTGACGGTGACCGTACGTGTGTGTTTACAATGACTGCGTTTAATAAAACAGGGCACCGTAAAACGCGTATCTTTGGAACCCGGGGTGAAATCTATGGCGACGGGTTGAATATCATTGAACGATACGATTTTCTTACGGACAAAACTGAAATCATAGATCTTAGTAAACAAGGGCCTGTTACCAGCGGGCATGGCGGGGGAGATAATGGATTGGCTGGCAGTTTCCTTGATGCGTTAATCAAAGACGATCCTTCTACGATCCTTTCCGGGCCGAAGGAAACGCTGGAGTCACACCTTATGGTCTTCGCTGCGGAGAAAGCACGGAAAGAAAACCGGGTGGTTGATATTGAGTTATGAGATAGGTTGTAAAGTATGACACAGAAGACAAGCTTGCGTGCATCATTCTACGACGGATTTTTCAGTACAGTGATGGTCGGGTTGACATCAAGTTATATGTCACCGTTCGCGATCCTGGTTGGAGCAAGCAACTTTGTTATAGGCTTGCTTTCCGCACTACCTCAGCTGGCAGGCGCGGTTTTACAGCTGCGTTCCGCAGAGGTTACCGACCTTGTCGGCAGCCGCGTAAAATTTACGGTAATTGGCGTTGCGATGCAGGCAACTGCGTTGTTATTGATGGCGTTCATAATTATGTTACCGCAAAGCATTAGAATCGAAACATTCCTTATTCTTGCAGTGATATCCGGTTCCAGTGTTGCGTTCATTGTTCCCGCATGGGCGAGTTTGATGAGTGATACTATAGATAAAACAAAGTACGGCACATATTTTGCATGGAGAAATAGGATTCTCGGGATAGTAGCCGTGATAGTTAGTTTGGCCGCTGGTGTTTTTCTTTCCGCTATAAAGAATAAAGTGTTAGGTTTTTCAATACTATTTGTCTTAGGCGCAGTTGTGCGATACATATCGGTGTATTATGTTTCCCTTATGGATGACGTATCAGTCATTAAAGCTAAAGAAAAAAAGTTTACATATCTACAATTCATCCTCCGCGCGAAAGAAAGCAATTTTGCTAAGTTTGTTATTTTTATGGGTATTTTGTATTACACCACGTTCTGGTGCAGCCCGTTTTTTGCGCCGTATATGCTAAAAGAACTAAAGATGGACTATACAACATATATTTTGATACTTACAGCTGGGAGTATCGCCGGGATTTTTTCATTGCCATTATGGGGGAAGCTTACCGACAAGTATGGTAATGCAAAGATTATTAAAACTTCTGCGCGATTGATGCCGTTGATACCTTTGCTCTGGATAGTGTCCGGGAATACGGTGTACTTGATGATAGCGAACGCGTTGGCGGCTTATATATGGTCAGGTATGGGACTAGCAGCTATGAATTTTATTTTTGATACTGCCAGTCCGGAAACCCGCACACGGTGTGTGGCGTATTACAACTTTACAGTTGGGGTCTGTATATTTTTGGGAAGTATTACAGGTGGATGGATAATCTCAGTCGTTCCTCCGCTAGTGTTCAATTCTACATATTTAACAATGTTCCTGATCTCCGGAATCGGGCGTTGGCTTTGCGATTTGTTTATGCTGAGTAATTTTGAGGAAGTGAAGCCTGTCGAACATATAGGCGATCGTGAAATACTGGTTTCAGTCATAGGGATAACTTCACCGGTATCCAATATAGTGTCCGATGTATGGTCCTTTTTCTCGCCAGGGGAAAACTTTGTACGTGTAAAACATTTTTGGAAAGTTCTCACTACCGGCGAATTTGAGGAAGATAATGTCGCTAAAACAACGGAGATTAATAGTAATAAATAGGACTCAGAACAAGTTCTCTTCCTTATTTTTTGTATGAATAATTCCCAGATGTTTGTACGCATGTTCGGTTGCTACACGTCCCCGTGGTGTACGTTGTAGAAATCCTGCTTGTATAAGAAATGGTTCATAAACGTCAGTCAAGCTATCCGTTTCTTCAGAGACCGCTACCGCAATGGTATCAAGCCCAACAGGGCCGCCCGAGAATTTTTCAATAATTGCAGCTAATATTTTGCGGTCAGTAACATCCAATCCCGCAGGGTCGATCTCCAACGCCGCAAGCGCATTCATCGCAACTTCTTGTGTGATAACACCGTCTGCCTTAACCTCCGCGAAGTCGCGTGTACGGCGTAATAAGCGGTTAACTATCCTCGGTGTGCCTCTTGACCGCTGTGCGATTGTTGCTGCGCCAGGGTCGTCGATACAGATATTCAAAATACTTGCGGAACGAAGGACTATCTGCTTCAATTCAGCCGGAGGATAAAAGTCAAGGTTTGCAACTATACCAAAGCGTTCACGTAAAGGTGAAGTTAGCAATCCTGCGCGTGTCGTTGCGCCGATAAGCGTAAACTTAGGTAATGGTAACCGCATAGTACGCGCTTGAGGGCCCTGTCCAAGGATGATATCAAGTTTATTTTCTTCCATTACAGGATACAACGCCTCTTCCACTGAACGGTTAAGCCGGTGGATTTCATCTATGAAGAACACATCGCCGTCTTTTAATCCTGTAAGTATTGCCGCTATATCGCCTACACGTTCAAGTACAGGCCCTGAGGTGGTACGGATATTAACCCTCATTTCATTGGCTATAATGTTAGCAAGCGTAGTTTTCCCTAAACCCGGCGGGCTATAGAACAAGCAGTGATCCAGCGGTTCTTTCCGTTTCCTTGCGGCTTCAATAAAAACTTTGAGGTTGGATTTAAGTTTTTCCTGGCCTATAAATTCGGTCAGTACCTTTGGGCGTAACGATGTATCCACCTGCTGTTCGTCAGCAGAGGTTTTGGTAGAGTTAATCAGGGTATCACGTTCTTTTTTCATTTCCAAACTTTCTTAACGCGATGGTAATAATTTCTTCTGCGGTTGAATTGGGTGTTAGTTCAGTATCTACAGCTTCAACAGCATCACGTGCATCGGGTTCTTTGTATCCTAACCCCACTAGCCCGGCGATTGCATCCGTAACGTTCCGCGTTTTTGTTACTACCTGTTCGGTATCATCTCTGTCACCGGGGATTACCCAGTCTTTTATTTTACCCTTCAATTCCAGTATAACTTTTTCAGCGGTCTTTTTCCCGATCCCGGGGATAGTAGTAAGAAAATGTATATCGTTTTCAAGTACAGCTTTACGGAACATTAAAGGATGCGCTACAGACAGGATTGACAACGCTATCTTCGGGCCGACATCGTTAACTGTCAGTAGTTTTTGGAATAAATCGCGTTCTTCTGTTGAGGTGAACCCGTATAGTTCCTGTGAAGTTTCACGGATATAAAAATGAGTGTAGAAGACCACATACTTTCCGACAGATGGAAGTTTTTGGTAAGTATTCTGCGAGATAATAACTTCATAACCTATACCGTTTACATCAATAACAGAGGAACTCATACTTTTTTCTGCTAATACACCTTTGATAAAACGTATCATATACCCACACCATTCCTTAACCTATAATTTGTTTTCCGCATCATTGACGGCTTTAGTAAAAGTATCTGTACTTAAACAACACAACGCGATAGCCAGTGCATCCGCTGCATCGTCAGGTTTCGGTAATTCCTTTAATCTCAATAATAACTGAATCATTTTCTGTACCTGCTGTTTTTCTGCAATACCGTAACCAGTTAACGCTTTTTTTACCTGAAGCGGCGTATACTCACATACACAAATACCAATTTTTGCAGCGGCAAGTATTGCCACACCACGTGATTCACTCACTGCCATCGCAGTTGTAACATTCTTGTTGAAGAAAAGTTTTTCTATAGCCATAGTATCAGGATTGAATTTTTGTATGATGCGTTCTACGCCGGAATATATAGTTGTCAACCTTTCACGGATTTCACACTTCTTAGGGGTAGTAATAACACCGTAATCAACCGCTGTAGCGGTATCATTAACAGACTCAATAATTCCCCAGCCAAGTATTGCGCTGCCGGGATCTATCCCAAGTATCCTCACTCGACGTTAACCCTGTGCTTGACTAATTTTTTCCATCAACTCTTTTGCTATATCAAAATTGGCATACACATTTTTCACGTCGTCATGGTTGTCAAGGTCTTCCATTAACGACAGCATTTGTTCCGCACTTTTATCATCAAGCTTAACATACGTCTGAGGAACATAAGTTACTTCCGCGGTAAGAGTAATAACTTTGTGGTCATCAACGCCTTTTTTTACTTTATTAAAATCTTCGACAGTAGTGTAGATCTCATAACTATCATCATCATCCGAATGAACGTCATCCGCACCTATCTCCAGGGATAAGTTGAGAAAATCGTCTTCCTTCATTGTTTTTTTATCAATCGCGATAAAACCTTTTTTCGAAAACATCCATCCTACACAACCGTTCTCGCCGAGGTTACCGCCATGCGCGGAAAACATTTTCCGTATTTCTGCGGTTGTACGGTTTTTGTTATCAGTAGTAGTCTCAACTAAAACCGCTACGCCACCCGGGCCGTAGCCTTCGTACGAAACTTCTTCATAGATAACTCCCGGGAGTTCGCCGGTACCGCGCATAATTGCTTTCTTAACATTATCTTGAGGCATATTAGCTGTACGCGCGTCTTCTATAGCTTTTCTCAACCGCGGGTTATGATCCGGATTACTACCGCTTTCGCGTGCAGATATTGTTAACTCGCGTATTATTTTAGTGAATAACCGGCCGCGTTTTGAATCTTGAGCGGCTTTATGGTGCTTAATCCCTGCCCATTTAGAATGTCCTGACATTTAATTCCCTCCTTATGACCATTTTTTATTAATAAAATCTTCTGTGCTAATAATCTTCATAATTATACCAAAAAAACCGCAGGTTTTTATACAAATAAGGTATTATTGAATGAATAGTTCAATACCCTAACGCCTTAAGTTGATTTAATGCATTCTGTATTGTCTTATTACCTGGCGTTATGCTCAATGCAGTTTCAAGTTCAGTTTTTGCATTGCGGTAGTTCCTAAGTTCGATATATGTAAGCCCGAGGTTGGCATGTGCAGCTGCGTTTGATGGGCTTAACTTCAAAATATAATTGTACTCCTGTGCTGCAACGCCATATTTTTTTAGTTGATAAAAAATGTTGCCTAAATATAACCGTGACTTAAGGTTTGTAGGGTTGATTTTAACTAACCTAAGCGCTTCTGTTTCTGCTAAAGACCATTTATTGGAGCGAATAAGATTGTCTAAGTTTGCGAAAACAGTATCATCATCAATTGCCGAACTATTCGCGGGGGGTAAATTATTGGCATAACTCCCGCCGATTGATAAAAGGTTACGCCGTGCAAGTTCAAACCCCGGATCTATCTGAACTGCGCGGGCAAAACATTCAGCTGCATTTTCCCTGTCTTTTTTACGTAAATACATATATCCTAGGTTATTATAAGATTCCTTATTTTGCGGATCTACGCTGATTATATGTTTAAATACCCGGGTGGCGGATTCCACTGCGGAGGGTTCAGTATCAAGTTTGCGGAGGTAATAATTCCCTAATGACAAAAACGCGTCTAACGACAAAGGGTTGATACTTGTTGCGCGTTTATAATTAATATACGCTTCTTCGTGTTTGTTCAGCATAGACTCAACCGTTGCTAGATTAAAATATATCTCATCGTATCCGAGGTTAGACTTCAACGCTTCATCATACGCCCATAATGCTTTATCAAGCTCACGGTTACGTGCGTATGTGTTACCCAACTCGTATGTGTTATTAACCTCAAATCGATGCCATTTTCGTGCGTTCTCCAGCATTACCTGTGCGGTTTTGAGTTCACCCCTGCGGACAAGTTTAAACCCCTTAAAATAATAAGTTTCTCCAATAAAGAAACGAAAATTGACGGTGACCATGTACAACGTTAATATTATCCCTGCATAGAGCCACGGGCGGAAGTTGTGTTTATTAAGGTCTAACGTAACTACAGTATTACTATCTATGTTCTCGCGGTTGGTGCCTTTTACGATAACGATAGCTACTGCCATCCAAAAAACCAAGACGGGTACTACAAAATGTAGTGAAACATTCAATAAATTGTCTGCCAGCATACACACGGAACTGCTTACTGCTGCGAGTACAAGCAATCCATCGGAGGTGCGTTGTTGAAGTACCCCCGTATTTTGTTTACTCTCACCGGGTTCAAGGGCATAACTGCGCAATGTTTTATAGGAAAATGCAAAAAATAATATCCAAATCCAAATAAAAACCCCAAGCCCTATGATACCGGTTTGCGATAATACTTCCAGTATCTCATTATGCGCATTATTTGCGTGAGTACGTAACTGCCGCCATTCAGGTATCTGCAAAAGATACTTAGACTGATAAAACGGGTAAAATAGTTCAAATACACCCCATCCTTTTCCTATAACAGGCCGCTCTTTAATCATATCCCAAGCGCATGACCATATGAGCACACGTTGATGCAGTGGCGGATAAACATTCTTTACAGCATGTTGTATTTCAGTCAATCGTTCCGTTACACGTGGATGGTATCCTGACACACTGCTTTGAGGCAATAATGAAAGTATGATCCCAAAAGTAATTCCAAGCGCAAGTAAGGTAGGTAATTGTGTTTTCATAACTTTTGGGAAAAAGTAGTAAAGTCCTGTAACAAAAACAATCAGCCCTGCAGCTAAACCCAGCCAGGATGAACGCGTAAGCGAACACACCAGTGCCCAAAAAACTATGCTGTTAATAATAAAGTAAAAAATACGTATTACAACATTTTTCGCGAGTATCAGTTTGTATAATAAAAAAGGTATTATTACTATTAGAAATGCTGACAAAAAATTAGGATTCCCGAAGGTGGACACACACCTGCCGCCGTAGGGGTTTAACACTTTTGGCCAAAATATTTCCATCCCAAAATACTGCATTATACCGTAAATAGATGCCAGGGTTGTGGTGATAAAGCATAGTGACAGAATATAATCAATTTTTTTATTGTCTTCCATAAACGTTACAAACATCCAGAACGCAAGTATCCAGTTTATGATAACAAACGCAACATTTTTGCCGGCTTCACTGTAAATACTGTAAAACAACTGGGGTAGAAGAGGGTGGAATAAACCATTCTTACCGAATTGCGGATGAGGAAAAACAAAACACGCTGTTATTGACAGAAAAATCACTCCTATGAATACGAGTAGCGGAATATCCAACGGCGTTTTATGGAATACAAATATTTTTTGTTTCAACGCAAGATAAAACCGGTATGCCCAAAAAAGGAGGATACAGATGTTTAACGTAACTATTTGTATATAATAAGGATTGCGTGTCATATCGGTAAAAAAAAGCAACGGGGTTACTATTAACAGGATAAAAATGAGGATACTGTTCAAAAGTTTACTCCAAGTGAGGCTAACAGTTTTTTAATATCTTCATTATTAGGTTCATACTCAAGTACTGTGCGTCCTGCGGCAACCGCATCAGCGCTGCGTCCGAGCCGCATACGCAGGATCATGAGGTTTCGCCATGCATGCGTATTTTTGGGGCCAAGTTTTGTTGCCTGGACGTATGCTTGTTCCGCTTCAGGGAAACGATTTTGCAGGTAATAAAAGTTGCCTAGATTAACCGATGTTTCGGTATGCTCATAGTACCGGCGTTTACCCCAGTCTTCCCACATAATATTGTGCGGCCCGGTCTTACAAATAAGAGGCGAATTCAGATGCGCTTTATACATTTCTTCTACTTTTTGCGGGTTTCCAAGTTTCATATACACATACGCCATGCGCGAATAATTTTGGTCAAATATCGGGTCGATTGTGCGATATTTCTCAAAATTCTCAAGTGCTTTCTCATAATTTTCTTTTGCTTTTACCGGATCATTGCGTTGAGCATAATACTCGCCGAGTTTCATATAGACCAACCCTGTCTGGTGATGTACCTGCACATAATTTGGTGCGGAACGTTTGACGTCATTGTATTTCCATAACGCGCGCTGAGTATCATCCCGTGGTTCAAGGTCACCCCATTCAGGGTGGAACGTTTTTTCCATGTTGAATCTATCATTAAAAACGTTACCCATGAAGTAATGGGTCATTATGAAATATGGATTATACTTTTTTACATTATTATAATGCTCAAGCGCAGTATTCCAGTCCCCGCGTTTTGAGAAATATATTGCAATATTATGTTCCTTATCAGCGATAAATAATCCGCGGTAAACGTTTACACAGTAAAGAGCGGTTAATACAATAACGACTTGAGAAATAAAGGAGAACACTTTGTTTTGTAATAAAGGCACTGCAAGGTTTTTGTTATCCGCGCTTTTTTCTGACGGCCCAATTAACGCGCCCAGAGTACCGAATATAAATCCGATGAATATACCTGAAGATACAAACCTTAGGGATACGCACATAAGGTTATGTGCGAGTAAGCCAAGTAACGACGATAAGACACCGAGTAATAAATATGCCCGCGGGTCAAGTTTCATTTGCTGCTTATTTTTTTCTTTTTTTACAGGGGGATCATTCCCGGAATTGTCCTGATTAAAATTTGTATACTGCCTCAACCGTTTGAATCCTGCTGAGAGGAAAGTAACAACAAGCCAGATGAATATCCCGAATCCCACCAAACCTTCGTCATACCATACTTCCAGGTATTCGTCTTCCGGATGGTCAGTTTCAGTATTATGCCGTCCTTCAACAAAAAATATTTGAGGCCTGCGATACTTGGGATAGGTTAGGAAAAATGTTCCGATACCGCTGCCAAACCATGGGCGTTTGAGTATCATTTCCCATGTTGACATCCATGTGTAAATACGGAATTTAGCGGAGTCCGTCCGTTGTTTCGTATAGTATGCTACTCCAATCGAGCATACGATGAGCAACGCGACGATCGCTATTGTCGCATACTTTTTTATAATTTCCTTTTTCGCGTGTGAAAAATATATTGATGCCACAAAAATGAATGAGGTTACTCCCGCAGTATATCCTATCCATGCGGCTTTTGATCCCGTAACCGCAACGTTAAAAGATACCAGAATAAACAAAAATATGTGAAACGGATTCCTTGCGCGAATGATCTGCGCTAATAGTATTGGTGTCATTACTACCAGGAAGTCACCAAAAAAGTTTGGGTTCCCGTGTGTTGAAAACACACGTGAGCCGAACGCTTTCCTCCAGATGAACGGGTCAAGCCCTGTTGGGCCGGGGGGATAAAAGTTTATATCCAAAAACTGTATCAATCCGTAAACCGAACTTATAGTACACGCGGCGATTACAAACCCAAATAAACGTTTTAACTGTTTCTCATCACTAAAAACATCCATTATAATCAGCGCAAAACTTACATAGCAAAACCTGCGCAGGAAATCCATGAAACTAGCAGCTTTGAACGGCGAATGCATATATGACACAGTTCCTGATATAAGAAAAAATACTAGTGGCAGCGCGAGCGGGAGAAACCCTGATAACGGCACCTTTTTTTCCTGAATAATTTTTACTAACCACGCGCAAATAAGCAGTGTACCGTAAATATGTAGTAACGTTATCTTGATCTGGCACGAATCGTATGTGCGCAGGTAAAACATTATTGTAATTGCGAGATAGGCTAATGGGAGATACCACAATAATACGCGTTTGGTATTGTAGAAGAATGATAATATAATGTCCGCTGTGGAGATAGCAAACAACGCGTAGAGTATAAAAGTTATGGTATCAACCGGGATCGTTTGCACTATCTTTCCTTCTTTCCTTCCTCAGCCATAATTGACAGATCTGCTATTCTATAAAATAATTTGTATACATTATACAATAATGCCAGCCGGTTATTTTTAAGATTAACATCTTCCACCATAACCATGACATCAACAAAAAAATTGTCCACCTCACCACGCAGGGATACTAATTGCGTTAACGCAGAGGTGTATTCGTGTTTTTCTATCAATTCCGTGATTGTTGAACTAAGAGTTGAGCATTTAGAATGCAGGTCCTGTTCCGTTTTTTGTGTTAACAACGCAGTGTCAACACTGAGTGTGTCGATATCCACATTTTTTTCTCTAGCTTGCCTTAAAATATTTGCTGCGCGTTTATACGCTATGGATAACGGTATATAATCAGGTAATACCCTCACTTTTTTCACGGCTTCAATACGTAAATACACTTCCGGGATTCTAGTGGCATCAGAATTCAATGTTGCACCGATTTCATCGAATTTATACCCACTATTCTCCAGCATAGTCTCTAACCGGGTACGCATAAATTGCATTAGGGATAATATAACATCATCTTTTTTCACGGCAAGTTTTACCGGTTCTGGTAATGTGTCATATGCATAATTAAATAAGGTGTCAAGTTTTAGATTCCACCCGTTTTCATTCAATATCCTTATAATACCCGTAGAAATTCTGCGTAACCCGTAAGGGTCGCGTGAACCTGTAGGAATGATACCAACCGCAAAATTTGCGGTCATAGTATCAACCTTATCCGCGATACTTACAATAGAAGCGGGTATACTTTGTGGTAATGTGCTTTCAGTAGTCAATGGCCAGTAATGTTGTTCTACTCCTTGGGAAACCACTGTGGTCTCACCATCAACTTCAGCGTATAACCGTCCCATTATGCCTTGTAGCTCAGGGTATTCAAATACCGTTTCAGTAGTAAGGTCATTCTTTGAAAGGTTAACTATTCTTGATACACTCTCACGTTCTTGCGTGCTGATATTGAGATTGGTACATAACCATTCCGCGATGATTCTTGTTCGTTGCATCTTTGCGTAAACACTACCTAACCGTTCATGGAACGTAATACTCTTAATTTTTTCCATTTTTTCGCTTAACTTTGTTTTTGTATCATTATTATAAAAGAATCTTGCGTCGTTCAACCGTGCGGTAAGAACTTTTGTGAACCCTGAGGACACTATGGCATACGCGTCTTTTGAAATTCCGTTGGCGATACCAACAAAATCGTTGGTAAGTTTACCGTGGTTATCAACAACAGCAAAACATTTTTGTTTTGACCTTAAACACGTAACCAGTACCTCACGGGGGAGTGAAAGAAATTCGGAATTATACTTTCCATGTACCGCGACAGGGTTTTCGGTCATCGCAACGGTTTCATCAACCAATCCCGGGTCGGTAAGGATCTTAGCACCGATTTTTTTTGTTATCCCTGAAAATTGGCTGATAATACTTGCTTTTCGTTGTTCAGGGTCAAGGATAACCTTATTTTTCTTCATAAGCTCAACATACTTATCCGCATCGGGAATAAGAATTTTTTTGTTCATATATAACGGGAAAATACTTTGTGTATATCTTCCGGACTGTACTCCTGCGATTTCAAGTTTAATTATTTCTTTACCATATAAAGCAACGATACGGCGTAACGGCCTGACAAATTTAAACTTTGATTGCTCCCAAACCATTGCTTTGGGTACATAGAGTTTTGTAATGCATAAACCAAATATTTGTTTCAGCAACAATTTAGTCGGGCTGCCCTTAATATGTTTTGTTATGCACATATAATTGCCGTTTGGCATGGCTTTAACAGTTAATTCGGAAAGTTCAACACCCTGTTTTTTTGCGAAGCCTATTGCGGCTTGCGTAAATATTTTGTTTGGATCAACTGCCACGCGTTCCGGCGGGCCAATTATTTCTTCAACAGTATCCTCCGCATTATCTGCGAGCCCGCGGATTATACACACAACTTTCCTTGGGGTTGAATAGGTTTCGATGCTTTTGCAGTTAAGTTTTGCTGCCTCAAGTTGTGTTTTGATAAAATCACCGAACTGCATTTGTATTGAAGAAAGAAACCGTGCGGGGATTTCTTCCACCCCGAGTTCCAATAATGCGGTAACATTTTTATTCTTACTGTTTTTTTGTTTTACTGCCATATACTACTTCACCTCTGTGTTCAGTAACTGAACATACGCTCTTGCAGTCCTGCAGGCAAGATTACGCACACGCCCTACAAAAGAAACACGTTCAGATACAGAGATTGCTCCTCGTGCGTCTAACAAATTAAACGTATGTGAACATTTGAGCACATAATCGTATGCGGGAAGGACTAGTGTTTTTTCAAGTAACCTAAGGCATTCACGTTCGTAATCCACAAACTGCCTGCGCAGAAGTTCTACATCAGCTTCTTCGAAATTATATCGTGAAAACTGTTTTTCATCCGCAAGGTGTACATCTCCGTATTTAACACTATCATTCCATTGAATATCATAAACACTATTTTTTTTCTGGATATACATAGCCAACCGTTCAAGGCCGTATGTGATCTCAACAGTTATAGGATCAAGGTCAATCCCGCCGATTTGCTGGAAATATGTG
The DNA here is from genome assembly GCA_041658405.1 of Elusimicrobiota bacterium. Taxonomy (NCBI): domain Bacteria; kingdom Pseudomonadati; phylum Elusimicrobiota; species Elusimicrobiota bacterium. The sequence goes on along the minus strand of JBBAAG010000031.1, from coordinate 6,083 downwards.
TACTGCGTTATTTCCATACCGTCAAGCCATACTTCCCAACCCAACCCCCACGCGCCAAGTGTCGGTGATTCCCAGTCATCCTCAACGAATCTTAGGTCATGCAATGCAGGCGAAATCCCTATGTTTTTTAAACTTTCAATATATATGTTTTGTATATCTTTCAACGGCGGTTTAATAACTACCTGATACTGGTAATAATGCTGTAAACGGTTAGGATTTTCTCCGTACCTTCCATCAGTCGGGCGGCGTGAGGGTTCAACGTATGCCGCAGCCCAGCGTGAAGGTCCTAAGCACCGCAGAAAAGTTGACGGGTTAAATGTACCCGCACCTTTTTCCAAATCATATGGCTGCGCGATTAAACATCCGCGTTTTGACCAAAACTGTTCGAGTTTAATAATAATTTCCTGAAATGTTAACATCTTGCTACCGTCATCTCTAATTGTATAAAGATTAAACTTTATTAATAAACATATATGATAATTTTTTATATCAATATTTACAACTACTTTTTAGTGTTTACTTTTTGCAAAGCCCGGTGAGTAAATGATTAAACCTGCTGGTCTTTAAGGTGTAATGCAACAACTGTGCTGCGTATGCTTCATAGATTGCAGTGTATTCTATGTCAAACATTATATCCGGAGATGTGATTTTAGGAACATCGGATTCCATAAATTCTGACAGCCGGGATATAAGGCCGGGAGTAAGCGGTTGCTGGGAATAATAGTTACGGTATGTCAGGCACTTTCCGCAGATAATACCGCCTTCTTCTGCAATGAAGTAAACATCTTCATTCTCAAGTTTTGACGTTTCACGGTCACAAAATATGCACCCACCAAGTTTAAGTTTATACCCTAAATACTCAAATGCGCGGGTTAAGTAAGAAGAAAATATACTATAACTCAAGTAATTATCCGTCGCGGTATTTATTTTTATCAGGGTATCCGAGAGAAGATTAAATAATGCTGTGCTGGACTCACCGTGCGGAGTAAGCGAATTTGTAATATCCACACATTTTAAGGCAAGTAGTGTTTTCAAAAAATCCCCGCGGATACCGTTGAATGAATCAATAATCTTTATTCCTGTAATTATATACCAGTTCTTGGTGTAACTAAAATGCAGTTGTATCTCAGCCAAAGTAAGAACGTCAACACAGATGAGATGCGCTAGCATATATTTACTACTGCGTGCAAGGGAAACACATTTTCCGGTATCTTTGGTGTACCATGTAAGTATACGGTCCGCTTCGCGGTAGGGTTGTTGCTTTAAGAGTATGGCAGAAGCCTTAAATGACTGATGTTCCATCTTTACTTCTTTATAATTTTCACTTTGGTTACTCTCCTGCGGGTAGATTCAATGATTTCAACTTTCACGGTATCCCACATACGGGTTTCGCCTTTAGTCGGTACTTTACCAAAAAGGTCCAGTACCCAGCCGTTTAGAGTTGAGAAATCGTTTTCCGGTAATTGTAGCCCAAGTTCAGTATTAACCTTTGAAAGTTCAGTATCGCCGGGTATAAGATACGACCCGTCCGGGTTCGGTGATATTTTTAGTTCCTTCACATCATATTCATCATATACATCACCTACAATTTCTTCCAACAAGTCTTCGATAGTAACAATTCCCGCAGTACCGCCGTATTCATCTACCACGACTGCCATATGGTAATGTCCGGACTTGAATTCAGATAATAAGTCAGTAACTTTTTTTGTTTCGGGGACAAAAAAAGCGGGACGTACAAGATCGGGAGGTAAAATCAATTCGCTGTTTCTCCAAAAATTAAGGAGGTCACGCGCGTATATAATACCAACAATATTATCCAGGCTCTTGTCATAAACCGGTATCCTAGAATAACCGGCCTCAATAATTTTTGGGAGAAGGTCTTCATGTTTTATGTTTAAATCAATGGCAAACATTTTTACGCGTGGCACCATAACCTGTCCCGCGATGGTTTCCCGGAAGTCAATTACATTTTCAAGGATTTCAGAATCCTTTTTAGGCAATACTTTATCAATTTCATCCGCAGCGAGTAATGTTTTAAATTCGTCAAGGTTGGGAAACGGTGTCTCGAGTTCGAGCTTTCCTGCGAATGGTGCTATGAGCATTTCTGAAAGTTTGATGAGAAACGCAATAAAGCCGGATGCAAGGTTATTAACATGATAAAAAAACGGTAATGAAAAAAAAGATACTGTTTCAGCGTTTATCTTACCGTAGACCTTAGGAACAATTTCGCTGAGGTACAAAATCAGCATAGTAGCGAGAATTTCCAACCAAAAGAACAACGAGTCATTAGGATATATTTTATTAATATCCCAAGCGATTGAAGTCATTACAACACTAGCGCCGATCATCGTAAAGTTTGTACCGATAAGCATCAGGGAGAGTAAAGAGTTAAACTTTTCCTGCCAGAACTTGAGATATTTTTTTGGGTATATATTCTTGTGTTCATACTCCCTTACTTTTACAGGGGATAACGCAGTTAACGCAGTCTCGCTCCCAGAAAAAAATCCTATACCAGCAAGGAAAAGGAAAAACAATGTTAGTTTCATAGATATAATTATTAATAACATTGTAGTATTCACCCAACTTTCTTTGTGTCGTATTCGTCAAGGATTTCACCAACAAGTTCTTCAAGAATATCTTCCAGTGTGATTATTCCTATTGCAACACCTGTTTTAAAATCATTAACCACCGCGATATGTGCGTTGTTTTTACGAAAATCGTCAAGCAGGTCACGTACTTTTTTGTCATACGGGATAAACAGTACCTGTCTTAAAAATTTACCGGTAATAAATTTTTTTGTGAAACCATCAGAGTTCAGGGTATCGCTTGCTTTTAAGTATTGCAACAAGTCTTTGACTAAAATATAACCCATGATTTTTGTGGGGATATTATCATACACAGGTATGCGCGTATGGCCGGATTCTATGATATAGTCAATAAACTTTTCTTCCGGGAGTAAAATATTTACACTATCAACCTTCTCAAGCGGTGTCATAATATTCTTTACTTCCAAAACGGTAAGAGCGATTGCGCGGCGGAGCATTGTGATGGTTTCTGTTTCATGCGCGGCATGAGATCCCTGGGGTATATTCTGAAGGATAAGGGAAAGTTCTTCTTTCGACAAATACGGGCTTGGTGATGCTTTGGGATATAACGAAAAAACGTTGCCTACCAGCCAGTCGGATATTATTGCTAACGGTGCCAATACGCGTTCCACAAAAGAAAGGATGGGAACAAACAACAGTGATACTTGTTCTGGATACCTGCGGGCTAGAAGTTTAGGCGTAAATTCTGACAATACAACAAGTGTTAGAGTACCTCCGATCCATGCGATGGTTTCTAGTAACTGCTGATGCACGTATTTTGAGAACACGGATAATAAAAATAGTGTAATCAATGTGGAGAAGGCTATATTAACAATGGTATTCCCAACAAGGATTGTTACTAGTATACGCTGCGGGGACACTAACCAGCGGTTATAAAACTTCTGATATTTCTTATTTTCTTCAATAATCTTACGTATACGGAACTTTGGCAGCGATGTTATCGCAGTTTCTGAACTTGAAAAAATGAATGAAAACGTCAGGCATAAAACAATTGAGAGTGTAAGAATAAACATGCCCATAAAAAACTACTTTCCTTCTAAACCCATAAATGCCTGAAGAATATATTCTTGTTTTTCCCACATAAGGCTTGATTGTTTTTTTGTGTAATCTTTCCAATCATATGAATGCAGCATTCCATGGATAACTACTCGTGTAAGTTCTTCACTAAAAAGCTGCTGGTGTTCTTTTGCCTGTCGAGCGCATTGCGGTGCGTTTATATAAATATCTGCCTTATCTTCCGGATAATTGAAGGTAATAACGTCAGTTATATTTTTGCGGTTAAGAAATCGGAAGTTTAACTTAATTATTTCTTTATCATTAACAAAAATAATATTGCGATCCGGAGAATGTTTTTGAGAGAAATGCTTCAATGATATTAATGTGAACAATGCGGCTGTACGCATATTTTCCCGCATTTTAGCAGGGATACTGACGTTTTTCTGAAGGTTCCACACTTTGATCATATGTTTACTACCGTACCTTATCCATTTTTCTTGCTATTAGAGTCGGGATATTCTATCCTTGGATGGTAAATACCAATAAGAGTTTTAGCAAACCGATCCCCAACCTTGTGGAGGTCAGCAAGAGTTATGGGGCAATCATCAAACTGCCCGTCAGTAAACTGGTTATTGATTATCTGCAGGACAAGGTCTTTTATCTTTGGAGGCGTAGGTTTCTTTATACTACGCGTAGCAGCTTCAACAGCGTCCGCAAGCATTATAATCGCCGCTTCTTTTGTCTGAGGTTTAGGGCCGGGATAACGAAAACTATCTTCAGATACTTCGCCTTCACTGTTCTCCAATACTTTATGATAAAAAAACTTTATCAACGATGTCCCATGGTGCTGCTGTATGAAATCTATGATCACACGGTCTAAGTTGTATTTTAGTGCGAGGTTAACCCCTTCTTTCACGTGGGAGATAATTATCAAACTCGAAACTGAAGGACTTATTGTATCCGCCGTATTTGTTTGTTGAATAAGCTGATTTTCAATAAAGAACTCGGATTTTGATAGTTTTCCGATATCATGAAAATACGCGCCTACACGGCAGAGTAAAGAGTTTGCGTGTATGATATCTGCCGCTTGTTCCGCTAACGAAGCTACAAGTAGTGAGTGATGAAACGTACCCGGTGCTTCCATCGATAATTGTTTTAACAATGGATGGTTCGCATCAGATAATTCTAACAGCCTTATGTTTGACGTCCGCGCAAATGTTATCTCCAGATACGGCAAGATTCCAAGGGTAAGGATAGTGGACGCCAGCGCGTTTGCAACGCCGTACAAAATATACATCGGCATGTCCCATATCTTCCATCCATTTAGCAAGCCAAGTAGTACCATAGTTAACGCGTTAAATCCGACAAGTTTTAACCCGGTCTGAATGAAATCTGTGCGTTGCCGGATCTTTATAACGTTTAACAATCCAAAAATGTTTATTAGAAGGTTGTACAAGAAGTAATTGAATTCCATACCGTTAACCATCGCAAGTAGGGTGGACAATAACATAGTACTCAACATTGACAGCCGGAAAGATATCAGTGTGGCTATAAGCATTGCGGTTGTCGTTGTGGGTACAAGATACGGCGATATTTTAAGAAACCGCCCTGTTTCAATCAATATCATTGACAATATTACTAATAAACAAGCAAGGATTAACGCATCGTTGTCCCGTATAAGCCTGTGTGTATCGTGTTTTAAATAATAGATTATGAACCCAAAAAATGTGGCGGTAAATATAAGCATTGCAAGGGTTTTAGGATAATCAATTCCAGTGTCAGTAATAACGGTTTCCAGTGCAAGGACAATAAAAAACAAAAATGCGGTTATCCCGGCAAAATATATCGCCGAGAATTTTAGGTCCCGTTGCCAAAAAAGCAACCGCCAGCGTGATGTCGCAAGGCCGCTATCCCGGTGTTTAAGCCAGTCAAGCAGTTGTGTTAACAATGAAATCGATAATTTACGTAAACGGTATCTCATATTTATCAGTATCCTGTCCTGTGATTACCCATTCTCTCCATCGCTATTACCTGCGTTTTCATACTTTGCGAATGCGCGGATAATATCTTTCACAAGTTTATGTCGTACAATGTCAGTATCTTTGAATTCAACAAATACAATACCCGGTATTTTGGACAATACTTTTTGTACCACAACCAACCCTGAAGCTGATTTATTGGGGAGATCTATCTGTGTGATATCGCCTGTTACGACTACCTGTGAGTTAAACCCTGTACGGGTGAGGAACATCTTCATTTGTCCGATTGTAGTATTTTGCGCTTCATCCAGTACGATAAACGCATCGTCTAGCGTACGTCCGCGCATATACGCCAAAGGTACGATTTCAATAATATTTTCTTCACGTAATTGCTGAAACCGGTCCGGGCCAATCATAGCATACAACGCGTCATACAACGGGCGAAGATACGGATCTACTTTATCAGAAAAATCTCCCGGGAGAAACCCAAGTTTTTCACCGG
>JBBAAG010000030.1 GCA_041658405.1 Elusimicrobiota bacterium | reverse complement strand
CGACGAAATATGGACTACTGCTGTGCCGTTAATCGCGGGGTTCAGCGCGTTAGTCGCTGCAGGTGCGGCTTTTGTTGAGACTGACCTCAAACGTATAATCGCGTATTCAACTATCAGCCAGATAGGATTTATTTTCTTAGGTTTATCGGTTAATAGTTATATAGGATTAGCCGGTGGGTTGCTATACATTCTGATGCACGGGTTAGCGAAGGCTGGCTTATTTTTGAGTGCCGGGATTATTGAACAAAATATGAAGACAAAAAATGTTACGCAATTAGGCGGGTTAATTACCACAATGCCGGTAACCGCGGTATCGTTCCTTTTTTGTTCATTCTCAGTTATGGGTATCCCGCCGTTCGGCGGGTTCTTCAGTAAGTTTATGGTTATCCGTGGCGCAATTGAAACTAAGGATATGTTGATTGTAACAATCTTTGTTATTGGCGCGGTGATGACAATTCTTTATCTTTTCAGGACATTTAATTTAATATTTTTGGGTGAACCCAAGACCGTACCGGTAAAAGAACAGTCGTTTACTATGGTGGCGGTAGTTGCACTGCTGGCAGTGTTATCCCTCGCGGCAGGTGTGTTTATTAATTATCCTAGTGAAATGGCATGCACAATTGTGGATACGCTGCAATCGTGTTGCTATATGGAATAAATGGTATATATGGAAAACTCAATATTATTATTACCTATATTAATACCGCTGGTAGTAGCCGGGATGGTGTTGGTATTCTTGAATGATAAGTTTAAGTTACTAAACGTGATTATGTTCTTAACAGCTATTGCTGCGAATACCGCGGTGGCGGTACTGCTGTTCAGCGCAGAAATGGATTACACGCTTCCCTGGGCTGGATTTGGTATGGATTTTGCGTTGAAGGTGTTTAAGTTTAATAGTTTTATTTTGCTGGCAATAACCTTTTTCGCTGTGGCAGTTGGGTTGTATTCCATATCGTTTATGTGGAAAAAAACAGGGATCAGCCAGTACCTTATGTATTTCTTGGTTACATTAGGGTTTGTCAACGGTGCGGTGTTAGCGGATAATCTCATACTCCTGCTATTTTTCTGGGAAGGATTATTATTGCCGTTATTCGGGTTTATTGTAGTGGGGAATAAAGCTGCGTTTAAAACCGCAATAAAAGCGTTCATCATTGTTGGGATCTCGGATCTTTGTATGATGGTGGGGATCGGGATGACAGGTTTTCTGGCGGATACATTAACATTATCTGAGATACATTTACCGTTGTCCACAATGGGTAGTATAGCGTTTGTGTTATTGATCATCGGTGCAACCGCTAAGGCCGGATCAATGCCGTTCCACAGCTGGATCCCTGATGCTGCGGTTGATGCGCCGTTACCGTTTATGGCATTACTTCCTGCATCTATGGAAAAGTTGTTGGGCATATATTTCCTTGCGAGAATAGCGTTGGATTTGTATCAGTTAACCCCGGATTCGTGGTTGAGTACGTTATTGATGATACTTGGCGGGGTAACAATTTTGTTGGCGGTAATGATGGCGTTAGTACAAAAGGATTATAAAAAGTTGTTGTCATACCATGCTATCAGCCAGGTGGGGTATATGGTCCTGGGGATAGGTACGTGTGTTCCTGCGGGTATTATCGGCGGGGTGTTTCATATGCTAAACCATGCAATGTATAAATGCGCGTTATTCTTTACTGCTGGTGCTGTGGAAAAACAAGCCGGGACGACTGATCTCCAGAAACTCGGCGGCCTTCTCCGGAGTATGCCCATAACATTTGGCGTGTTTGTAATTGCAGCAGCGTCAATCTCGGGTGTACCGCCGTTTAACGGTTTCTTCTCCAAAGAACTTGTGTATGACGGAACGTTTATCCGCGGGCAGTCGAACCCCGTATTTTTTGTGTTCTACGCTATGGCGTTACTGGGATCATTTTTTACCGCAGCGTCATTCTTAAAACTTGGCCATGCGGTGTACATAGATTCCGCACGGGTGGAACGTAAGGACATCAAGGATCCTGACTGGTGGATGCTGACACCTATGGTAGCAATTGCGTGTATCTGTATCCTTTTCGGTGTGTATAACGAGTTACCGATAAAGAATTTTATTGAACCTGTATTGATGAACGTTTCCGGCGGGGGTGCAGGCGCAAGTGCTGAAGTTACGGAAGATACGGTACATCACGGGTTCTCAGGTTGGCCGTCAAACTGGTTCTTGGTACTAATGACCGGTATTGTTATCTTCGGAGCTATAATCAACCACGTATTTGGCGTAAAGAAAGGCGGTGGGTCGGGTTTAAATGCTGCTGAACATATTCATTACGCACCGGGGTTAGTACAGGCTTATAACGCTGCGGAGAAACGGTTATTTGATCCTTATGATATAGGGTTGTCGTTAACCAACGTTTTTGCGAGGATACTATACTGGTTTGACCGTTTTATTGATTGGATATACGACAAACTGGCTGGTGAAATCGCGGATGCTGTGTCTCTGCGGTTAAGGTTAGCGCATAACGGCGATTATTCTTTATACATAATATGGGCAATAGTGGGAACAGTGATTGTTGTTTTGATGATAATGTAAAAAAAAGGGATATTGAATGTTGTCATTACTGGTATTAATACCTTTTGTGTGGTTAATATTATTAGTCTTACCCGCGGGTAACGGTGTAGCGTTTGTACGGAGGGTTGGGTTCGTTGGTACCGTTATACTTTCAATAATACAGATGGCACTGGTTTTGATTGATCCATTTACCAGATGGAGCCTGGCACCGGATTTTGTTACTGGAATGTTTAAGTTTGCATTACATGCGGATAGTTTGAGTACTGTGGTGTTGTTGTCAATAGGGCTGGTGGTGTTCACCGCATTGTTTGTGGGAAGGTATACTCTCAAGAACGCGGTACGGTTTGACCAGTTTGTATTGTTGACAGTGGTAGTGTTGATGGGGATGAACGCTACGGTATTGGTAACCGACATGTTTTCGTTGTACGTGTTCATTGAACTAACAGCAGTTGCATCGTTTATGCTTATAGCTTTGAATACCGACGATAAGTTTGGGATTGAAGGTTCGTTTAAGTATCTCATACTTTCAACTGTTGCAACTGTATTGATGCTGTCCTCCATAGCGTTGATGTTCTTAACTACCGGTGATGTAAAATTTGATGTGGTTTCTGTGATTGCAAAGCATAACGACACAGCGTTTTATATTAAACTCGCTACTGCGTTATTCCTCTGCGGAACATTTATTAAAGCAGGTGTTGTACCGTTCCACGGATGGGTACCTGACGCGTATTCCGCAGCGCCTTCGGCAGTGTCTGTTTTATTAGGCGGGATAGTAACAAAAGTTGCCGGGGTGTATGTTATGATAAGATTGATGACAACGGTGTTTGGGCTAACTATATTCACTCATAATGTTATTATGCTGTTCGGGACGGTATCAATTTTAGTTGGCGCATTTGCTGCGTTAGGACAAAATGATATGAAACGCATGCTCGCGTATTCAAGTATAAGCCAGATAGGGTATATTATCCTCGGACTTGGGTGCGGGACACCCTTGGCGGTTGCCGGTGCGGTGTTTCACTTCTTTAACCACGCGGTGTTTAAGTCGTTACTGTTTGTTAACTCCGCGGCGGTTGAACACGAACTCGGGAATTTTGATATGTCAAAAATGGGTGGGTTATCCCAAAAAATGCCGGTGACGTCGTTCACAAATATTGTGGCGTTACTTTCCACCGCAGGTGTACCGCCGTTATCCGGGTTTTGGAGTAAGGTTATTATTATCATAGCGTTATGGCTTTCCGGGCAGAAAGTGTATGCCGGGATTGCGGTTATTGCCAGTGTGGTGACACTTGCGTACTTTTTGTTGATGCAACGCAAAACGTTTTATGGCCAATTAGTACCCGGGATGGAAAATGTTAAAGAAGCAGGGATGGATATTTTGATCCCGGAAGTTGTGCTTACAGTGATTATAATAGTAACCGGTATTTTGTTACCGTTTGTATTAAACAATTTTGTGTTACTGACCGCGAATTTGGTGAGGTAGGTGTAGTATTGTGGATATTGTAAATATATTTTTATTGGCATTGCTATTAATCGCAGCGGTATGGACCGTTATGCGGACACGGTTAATCCGTGCGGTAATCGGCCTAGCGGTGGTTAGCGTACTGGTAGCTGTACTGGTGTTTCAGATGGGTTCGCCCATAGCAGCGGTATTTGAATTATCAGTATGTGCAGGGTTGATTTCAGTAATATTTTTTACAACAATCAGTTTTACCCGTAGGTTATCGTACGAACAGGCAGTTGAACGCAGGAAAGAACGGTTAGGCCGGTTCGGGTATTTACCGTTTGTACTATTAATTCTGGGATTACTGATGCTGAAGTATCCGTTACCGCAGCCTATGATAATGCTGCATGACACACCGGTTATCGGTGAGAGTTTACGGGTAGTGTTCTGGGATATCCGACAGATAGACCTTCTTGGGCAGGTAGCTATTTTATTGGCAGGCGCGATTGGCGTGATTGTGTTGTTTAAGGAGATACGTAAATGATGGTGGCTGGTATGCTGCAGTGGTACGGAATATTTATTGTATTACTTTTTGTTGTGGGATTGTATTGTATTATTACCACAACAAATCTTATACGCCTGCTGATTGGCATTGAAATTCTTATTAAAGCAGTGACGTTATTGTTTGCATTAGCCGGGTGGTTGACCGGGAACACTGCGTTATCGCAGGTGTTGATCATTACGTTGATTGTTGTAGAAGTTGTGATAATGGTTGTTGCAGGAGGATTGATAGTCAATGTGTACAGGCATACCAAAAGTATTGAATCACGCGGGATTAAGAATCTTAAAGGATAGATAAAGTATGGATATTTTGAATTTACTTATTTCCTCACCGCCGGTAGTGTTTATTGTTTTACTTGCGGTGATTGTTGCGGTATCGTTCTTGCTTAACGGCATGGCGTTTAAGAAAGGCGAGAATGAAACTACGTCGTATTCGTGTGGGGAAGATTTTGACGGGCATATGCCGCAACCGGACTACCGCCAGTTTTTCCCGTTTGCGTTTTTCTTTACAATCCTGCATGTAGTTGTTTTGGTGATAGCGACAGTCCCGGCGGTTAATGTTTCAAACCTTGCAATGGCTGTGGTGTATATCATAGGTGCAGGAGCGGGTTTATTAGTATTGTTAAGAGGGTGATTTATTTATCATGAGCAGTATTAAACAAAAAATACTTACTTGGGCGAGGATAAAGTCGCCATGGGTGATACATTTTAATACCGGTGCGTGTAACGCATGCGATATAGAAATCATCGCGGCATTAACACCGCGGTATGATCTTGAACGGTTCGGTGTGGTGCTTAAAGGCACGCCAAAACATGCGGATATAATACTCTGTTCCGGGCCGATCACCAGGCAGATTGAGGATAGGTTAAAAAATATTTATGAACAGATGCCCGCGCCAAAATTTGTGGTAGCCGTGGGTACCTGCGCATGCAGCGGGGGTGTGTTCCAGGGATGTTACAGCGTAAAATCTGGGATTGACAAAGCAATCCCGGTAGCTGCTTATATCCCGGGATGCCCGGCAAGCCCAAAGGCGTTGATTGACGGTGTGGTTAAACTGTTGTCAAGTTTGGATGATAGCGGCGATAATAAGGCTCAGAAGGAACTTAATCCTGTCATACTCGGGGAACATAGGGAGTAAACATAATATGAATTCTCAAGATATTAAAAGTAAGTTGGAAGCTAAGTTCGGGGTTTTTAAGGATAAGATAACCACCCCGCGGGCTAACCGTGTATTCGCTGATTTAGCATTAGGTGAAGATTTTGAACCTATCCTGAAATATATTGTCACTGACCTGGGATTTGATAACTTGTTATTGATTACAGGGTTGGATGAACGCGAAACGTTTGGTGTGATATATCATATAGTAAATAAAGACAATATTGTTTTGAATTTAAAGACTCATGTTACCCGCGAAAATCCTGTTGTTAAAAGTATTATTGATACATTCAGGAATTCTGAATTATACGAACGTGAACTCATTGACCTTTTTGGTATGAAAGTTGATGGCTTACCGGAAGGACGGCGGTATCCGTTACCGGATGACTGGCCGGCGGGTCAGTATCCGTTACGTAAGGATTGGTCGCACTTGCCGGGTGAAGAGCCGGAACAGAGTAATAATGAAGTACCCGTGAAAAAAGATGAGGAAGGGAAGTAATATTATATGCCTCAAAATGGTCCGGAAGAAGTTCAAGTTCCTGTAGGGCCGCAGCATCCGGCTTTAAAAGAACCCGAAAGTTTTTTGTTGTCCTTACGCGGTGAAAAAATTACTGCCGTAAATATTAAACTCGGGTATAACCATCGCGGGATTGAGAAAGCTGCGGAAAACCGTACCTATGTCCAGGACCAGTACTTAATTGAACGCATATGCGGAATATGTTCTCATTCGCATTCCATGTGTTTTGTTCAGGCGGTAGAAGAAATCGCGGGGATTGAAATCCCGGCACGTGCGAAGTACATCCGTACATTGATCGCTGAACTTGAACGCGTACACAGCCATCTCCTGTGGCTTGGCGTTGCGGGTCATGAAGTAGGGTTTGATACATTGCTGATGTATACCTGGCGTGACCGCGAAGCTGTGATGGACCTTTTTGCTAAACTTACAGGTAACCGTGTTAATTACGGGATGAACACCATGGGCGGTGTCCGCCGGGATGTAACACCTGAAGATTTAGCAGAGATAAAAAAAGTGGTTGATGTTCTTGAAGAACGGACAAAGTATTATATTGAAGTAGCTACGGAAGAGTCGACACTTATCAACCGGTTATCAAATGTTGGTAAGTTGTCATATGAAGATTGTATAAACTTAGGTGCGGTTGGGCCGACTGCACGGGCGTCTGGTGTAGACCGTGATACCCGCCGTGATGATCCGTATGCCGCGTACGGTGAACTTGAGTTCAATGTTATTACTGATAAACACGCAGATGTTTACGGCCGTACACTAGTGCGTGTACAGGAACTTATGGAATCGTATAAAATGTTAAGACAGATCGTTGATAAAATGCCGGATGGGCCGGTAGTTGTTAAAGTACCGAAAAAAGTGCCCGCAGGTGAAGCACTTAGCCGGTATGAAGCGCCTCGTGGTGAGGACGTGCATTTTGTTAAGGGTAATGGAACTGATAAACCTGAACGCGTACGCGTACGCGCTCCAACCCTGGCTAATCTCCAGGCAGTATCTAAGATGCTGGAAGATAATTATCTTGCTGATATGCCGATCGTCATCGCGGCAATTGATCCGTGTTTCTCGTGTACTGACCGTATGATAAAGTTGTGTGATACGGTTAAACTTGAAGACAGGGTGTTGACTTGGGATGAGGTGAGGGTTAACGGTATTGAGTGGTACAGAAAAAATAAAGGATTAAACTTAGCGGAATTAAACGCGTCACTCGCTGGGAAGATGGGGAAAGCGTGGAAGCAATAGCGGCGTTACTAACATTGTTTTTTCATATCCTGATATTTCCAGGGTTACTATTCCTTTTTGTATTCGGGCTGGCGGCAGAGTTTTTTGACCGTAAATTTTATGCACGGATGCAGAACCGTATAGGCCCGCCGTGGTATCAGACCTTAGCGGATTTTATTAAACTTATAGGAAAAGAAGATATGATCCCCGCAGCAGCGGATAAAGTTATTTTTCATTTAATGCCGATATTCGCAGTAACTGCTGCGGTAACGGCTTTTATGTATGTACCGTTATGGTCAGAGACAGGAATATACGCGTTTAATGGCGATGTAGTGGTGGTGTTATATTTACTGACAATTCCTACACTAACCTTTTTCCTGGGCGGGTGGTATTCACGGTCAGTATACTCAATGCTTGGCGCGGCAAGGTCGTTGATCCAGCTTTTTGCGTATGAAGTACCGCTGTTTATGTGTATCCTCGCAGCGGCGATGCTTGCAGATTCATGGTCGTTCAAAGGGATTGTTGAGTTTTATAGTTCACATCCGGGGTATTGGATGTTTAATATACTGGGGTTATGTATTGCGTTGATATCGTTACTTGGTAAACTTGAGAAAACACCGTTTGATATACCCGAAGCTGAGACCGAAATTGTTGCAGGGACGTTTACGGAGTATAGCGGTAAACTCCTCGCTTTTTTTAAGGTTGCGTTAAACATTGAACTAGTGGTTGGTGCATCAGTCCTTGCAGCTGTATTCTTACCGTTTGGGTACGGATTGCCCTTATTCGGCGGGATAGTGATGTATTTTATTAAAGTATTATTCATAATATTCCTGGTCTCGCTCGCGCATTCGGTACTTGCAAGGCTGAGGATTGACCAGATGATAAACCTTTGCTGGAAAGTATTTGCGCCACTGGCGTTTCTCCAGGTATTTATTAATTTGTTGGTAAAAGGATTATTGTTGAAATGAGTAAACAAAATAAGGCGCATGGTTCCGGGAAAATGGTTAGGGAAGTATTGGAGAACGCAGTTAGTAAAGTTGCGACTGAACTTTACCCGTTTGTCAAAATTCCGATGCCGAAGAATTTCAGGGGTAAGATAAAGTTTGAGTCCTCTAAATGTATCGGCTGTAAACTATGTATGCGTGACTGTCCCTCTGATGCTATCAAAATCGTTAAGGTCGGGGATAAACGGTTCCAGGCAGAGTTTGACCTCGCTAAATGTATATACTGCGCGCAATGCGTGGATTCGTGTATGAAGGACGCGTTGGTTAACTCTGCTGAATTTGAACTTGCATCACTTACGCGTGATGCGTTAAAGATTGTATACCCGGCAAAACCTGTGTCTGCTGTCCCAGTGGTTAACGCGGCAGTAGCGGATACCGCAGTAAAACAACAGGTGGTTGAACAACAAAAGAATGACAAGCCTTCAGCCGAACAAAAGTAAGCCGTTAATAAATAAATTCCTTAATCACGCTACACGTATTGCATTTTTGGGGATTGGTTCAGACCTGCGTGGTGATGATGTTGCGGGGATGGTTTTCACTGCAAAACTTGAAGAAATAATTAAAAAGTTACCCAAGACAAATATGGAGCTCGCATTTTTTTTTGGCGGTACTGCACCTGAGAATGTAACCGGTGAGATAAAAAGGTTTAACCCTACCCACTTAATTATTATAGACGCTGCGGAACTTGGGAAACCAGCGGGGACTATCGAAATCGTTGATATAAACAACATCACCGGTGTGTCGTTCAGCACACATATGATGCCGCCAAGCGTGCTTGTGCAGTACCTGTTACAATACATCACTTGTGACGTGCTGATCGTGGGGATTCAACCTAAAACCCTGGAATTTGGTGCAGGAATTTCAATAGAAGTACAGAATTCAATTGATCTGTTGTTAAAACAGATAACAGATATATTTATCTAAAAATACTCAGAAATGCTCTTACCGTTACTTCTCATCCCGTGGCGCCGGTGCATCAGCTGCTACTACCCAAGTTCCTTTACCCAGTAAGTATGCAAGGCCGAATGTAACGAATGTACCGATAACGATTAACCAGCTCCATCCGATAGAAATAAGTTTTGCGCGGGAAAGAAGCATGAGTACTATGATTAATGCAGAGTTTATTACCATCGCGTATACATTCCCGATATTCGCTTTACGTTTGGTGAGGAATCCGAATAAGAATATGCCAAGTAAACTGCTGCCGGTAATCGAGATAATCTGGAACGCTACCCACAGTATACCTTCAAGCGAGCGGCACATATAAGCCATTACGCCGAGGATTAATCCGAATGTTATGATCCCGATTCTTGAAACCCAGAGGTAATGGTGTTCACTTGCGTTTTTCACGATTAACGGGCGGTAAATATCAGTTACAAACGATGTGGATAACGAACTTAACGGCGAGTCAATCGATGCTAAAAAGATAGTTGTTAATAACAACCCCTTTAACCCGTTTGGCATTGAGTTAACCACGAAGTGTGACAATATCTTGTCTGTATTATCAGGTAACGGTAGGCCGGAGTTTTGTTTATAGAACACAAAAAGTAATGTCCCTATCCCGAGATACATAACGGTTACCGGTAATGCTGCTATTACAGTGAACATAATAGCCTTCTGGCTTTGCCACCGGGTTTTCACTGTGAGTAACCTCTGCATAAGTTCCTGGTCAGTCCCAAACGCTGCAAGGCCGATAAATAAACCGTTTAACGTAGCTGCCCATAACGTGTTAGGGTCCGAAAGTGAAAGTTTGAAATTAAACAAACTAAGTTTACCGGCATCACCCGCTACTTTAAAAATTTCCGGCCATCCTCCGGAGATTACGCTGACGATATAAGTCGCAACCGCTGCGCCGGTGATATAAAACATAGTTGCCTGGAACGCGCCGTTCCATACAACAGCTTTAATTCCGCCGAATGCTATAAATATTATGCTTACAATCGTGAATAACAATAGTGTCTGGGGTAAGTTCCATCCCATAATAATCGAAATCCCGAGGCATGCGGCGTATAATCTTACCGATGAAGCGAGTAACCGCATGACAAAGAAAAATATTGTGCCGGTTACCTGTGTCTCCTGCCCGAACCTGTGTTTTAGAAACTCGTAAATTGTTGTGCAGTTAAAACGGTAAAACGCCGGGATGAACAAAAAAGCAATTACTACTTTAGAAGTAGCCGAGCCAATGAAGTACTGGAGATACTGCAAATTTTCACGGAAGCCTGTAGCGGGAACGCCAATGATAGTCATTGCGCTGACTTCAGTTGCCACAAATGACAATATTGCGATAAAAGTCGGGATCTGCCTGCCGCCAAGGAAGAAGTCTTTAGTATCCTTCTCTTCTTTCCCTGAAAAAAAGGCGATAACAAACAGCATCGCGACGCCTGTAAATAAAATCGTTAAATCCAGCCAGTTCAACCCGGTAATTTTTTGCATTACATCTACTTCGTTCATTACAACAACTCCTTACTACAAAATTAAAAAAAGCGTTAATCGCCTTTTTTGTTTAGACTACGATATCAAACGTTAATAGTTGTATTATACAACATTTATTGTAAAATATATCAAACAATAAGTTAATGTTGAGTCAAGAAATGTGAGGGCAAAAATGAGTGATATCAGTACAAATTTTTTAGTTTCTGCGCCAGTGCCCGTAAATAAAATCACCGCAGGGAATGCGGATGTGCTTGTTTACAATAACCCGGATGATATGGGCCTCGCTACTGCAATAAGTATTGCGAAAAAACAGGTTGAGTTAGTAGGGAAAAATGGGTATACAAGCATTATGATAATGGCTGCACCCGCAGCGTTCCCGTTCTACCGCGCATACGTAGGGCTAGCTAAAGTATCGAAAGACCTGCAGGCTGCGATACGTAAAACATTATTTTTTCAGTTTGATGACTACCCTTTACCGGCGCATCATCCCGCAACGTTCAGGTTTTTATTAGCGCAGCACTTGTACATACCGTTAGCGGATTATATTAATCCTGGCAACGTATATCCTTTTAATGTAGACGCGAAAGACGCTGCTGCTGAATGCCGGAGGTATACAAAACTTGTATTAAGTTATGGCCCTGACCTCCAGGTGAAAGGGCAGGGGGAGGATAGCCATTGGGGATTCCACCAACCCGGGATGAAACTAAAAACTGTACCGGCGTATGTTAAGATCGGCCTCAATAAAATGAATACCGCACAGCAAATGCGTGACCACCCGGGAATGTTCCCGACAGCAAAAAGTGTACCGACCGTAGCGTACTCCGCGAATGTTGCGTTGTTTATGAAAACAAGGATGTTATTAGAAGATAATGTCCCGCAGGCGAGTAAAGCGTTTGCGTTACTCGCATCGTTCGGGAATAATAGTATTGACGATATTTGTCCTTCAGGGCAGTTGAAGACACACAAACATGCGGTTGCACGGACAACTTCCGCTGCGGCATGGGCATTGCTTGAGTACCGCAGGAAAAAAATTGTTACCCGTGAATCAATGAAAAAGCTTGATAATATATGGTATACCGAAAACGATCCGGAAGTAACAGAGAGTAAACGCGCGTTTATGCGGTCCGCGTTTAAGAAACTTAAGATAAAGTACGAAGATTATCTATAAACAAATGGCGGATACCGAACCTTTGAAAGTACAGGGGTATGATAAGTTTTGGGAAACGATCCTTTCCCGTAAGAACGATGATATCGCGGGTTCTACCGGCGCGGTATATGATAAGGAAGGTAATCGTTTCTACATAAAGTTTTTGGGTACAAACGTATGTTTAACACCGTCCACGCGGTTAATTACGGAAAATCATACTGAAAAAGTTGTTGAGTATGACCTCCGTATCGCGGTACTAACCTATTTTGCTCTGTCAAAACGCATCAATCTTTCAGGTGAATGGGTTACCCCGCAACAACTGCCTTCCGGTGCAATGTTTTTCCGGGGAGTACACTCAATACCTGCAGAGAAAATAATTGATAGGTTTGTGAATGATACAAAAAGTGTTATCGCTGCGTGTGAGGCAATCGGGGGAGCTAAGGTTGAAGTATCACCTGCGGATGTGTGTTACGATTTTATGTTATTCCCCCGGGTGCCGGTACGGTTACAGTATTGGCGTGGAGATGAAGAATTACCGCCGTCCGTAACGTTATTGTTTGACCGTACAGCAAACGAGTTTTTGTTGATCGACGGTATTCTTGGTGTAGCGAAGATGTTCGTAAAAAGGTTGACGGCATTCAATGGCTGACAAACAAAGTGTAAAAGATAAAAAACAGGTATTGCTGGCGCAGGTATTATCCTCGGCGTACAAACTATCACTGGAATGGCCGGATGAGGATGATAAAATTCTGCGTATCATCGCGATGAAGTATAGGATGGGGAACAAAATCCAGGTTAACGACCTGTTATTGTCATTATCAGAAAAATACAGGAAAAACAGGTTTAGGCTGGGGAGTAAGATCAATAGTGTTATTCTTCAAAAAATAGCGTTATTTTTACAGGTTATCGGCAACCGCAGCGGGTATATTGAAGTAGTGAATAAAACTAAAAGTTTAGCGAAGGACGGATATATTGACCGTCTGTTAAGAATGATGTATCCCTCAAAGTTTTTGGATAATACGCATCTGGAACAACAGGAGATTAAGTTGCCACTCGAAGTTATAGCACTACTTACCGCGAGGAATAAATCGTGGATTATGGAACTCCGTGACGCGTATAACCGCTATAAATCTGTTGTACAGCAGAACATGAGTACAGGCAGGTATCCGTTATCGTTAGTACAGGAAATAGAAAATATGCATACCTACCGTGAGATGAAAATGCTGCCGCAGTTACGCCGTGAGGTGGAAGACGCTATTAATACCGCGGGTATCTGGAAAGAATACCGTGTTGGCCCGAGGGTTACCATGATAAACGAATTGTCGGAGATAAGCGTACCCGTAACGTTATTTATTGTGGAACAACATTGGATGGATGTAATGAAAAAATTTAATGATAAATGCTTAGCAGCGATTGAACGGACAAAAAAAATACGGTCCGGTATACCGCATGAACTGCCCGGTATCGCAATCGGGATAGCAGGATGGTACTATTTAAATGAAACCGAGAATGAACGTTCCACAACATTGAAGGCGGTATTTAAACTGCCTAAACGCGAGCGGTTCCTTACGTTGTACCAGATATCCAGAATTTTACTGGATGAACAACCGATTAATGCTGTATGACAGGCACCCTGGTTTTTTGGACTGCCATCCCGCGATATTTGTTATAATATTTGTTAAAGTATAGTTATGGAGTTGTTAGTATTAAAAAAATTAGATATTTGAAAGGGTGAGGTTTATTAATATGAAAGTACCTGAAGTTATGAGTCAAGTAACCAACCTTAACCAGTTATTCGCATCCCGCTCAATGAATATGAATTCAAAACGGTTTATTGACTTCCAAGGCATACGTTATAGTTATGAAGATGCATACGAAAAAACTTTGATGTTCGCAGCCGGGCTTAAGAATCTTGGTATACAAAAAGATGACCGTGTCGCGGTATTGTTCTCTAACTGTCCGGAATACGTTTTTGTGTATTTCGGGACTTTGGCGTTAGGCGCGAATATTGTGCCGATCAATACTTTTTTTGTGCCTGATGAAGTTAATCATATACTTAAGGACAGCGGAGCGAAAGTGTTTGTTACTTCCTCGGAGTTTGAAAAAATTGCGCATCAGGTTGAGGATAAGGTTGATAGCATAAAAAAAATTGTTATGCTCAACAAAATCGAGCATACGCATCCCTGGGTTAAGTTTGAGTATATGTATGAACACGGGAAACTTTCATTGGAAGAAGTTGCGGACCCTGAGCCGGACTCGTTAGCGGCAATACTTTATACCTCGGGTACTACGGGCAAGCCTAAAGGCGCGATGCTGACCCACCGTAATCTATTGAGTAACGGCGAGATGTGCTATAAAACAAAACTTGTTACTGAAAAAGATAAAGTGTTAATGTTCTTGCCGCTATTCCACTCGTTTAGTTTCACCGTGGGGATTGTTACGGTTATGACTGCCGGTGCAGCGGTGTACCTCATGAAATCCGTGCATCCGTTCAGTGAAGTTGTGAAAACTGTCCTGCTTAAACGTATAACTATTTTTATTGGTATTCCTCAGGTGTACCGTATATTGAGTATGCAGAACATACCGGGATGGTTTAAGTTAATTAATCCGTTAAGGATATGTATCTCCGGAGCTGCGCCGTTACCCGTGAAAGTATGGGAAACATTTGAGAAAAAGTTTAAGACGCCGTTGCTTGAAGGGTATGGTTTGACGGAAGCGTCACCGGTGGTCAGTGTTAACCCGTTAGATGCAAGAAAAGGCGGGTCAACAGGATTGCCAATGCCGGGGATTGACCTAAAAATTCTTAATGATATAGGCGAAGTATTGCCTATCGGCGAAGTAGGAGAGATTGTTATCAAAGGGCCTAATGTAATGCTCGGGTATTATAATCAGCCTGAAGCGACAAAGGAAACTTTTACTCCGGACGGGTATCTTATGACAGGGGATTACGGTAAGGTTGATACAGATGGATACATCATGATTGTTGATCGCAAGAAAGATCTTATACTCTATAAAGGTATGAACGTGTATCCCCGTGAAGTTGAAGAAGTTATTTATCAGCACCCTAAAGTCGCGGAAGTTGCGGTTATCGGTATACCTGATACGCATCACGGTGAAGTGCCGGTAGTAGTTATTGTTCTGAAGGAAGGTTCTACCGCAAACGGTACCGAAATCCGGCATTTTTGTGTTGGGAAGATGGCAAATTTTAAGATCCCGCATTATATGTACTTCTGGAATGAATTACCTAAAACAAGTACCGGTAAAATTTCAAAAGTGGAAATCCGCGGGCGGTTGAAGGAACTGATGGGTAAAGGCGAACCTGCTAAATGACAGGACAAACGAAATATTTTAGTCCATACGCAGCAGTACATTCTGTTGTGCTTATCCTTTCTTTATTTAACTGCTGCAGTATAATTTCCGCGGAAAACGTGCCATTTTTACTGCAGGGTGATGATTATGCTAAACAAAGCGCAGTTGCGTATGATAAAGCAGTGGATGCGTATCTCCGTGCGAAGGTGCCTGGGGTTGATAACCAGGAGGTAATACTTAAACTCGGGGAACTTTATTATTCACACGGGGATTATGAAAAATGTATCACCGAACTACAGTCGGTATACGTTTCTACGGCAGTAAATACGCGTGTTGCAAAACTCTTGGGCTTGGCGTACTACCGGTTTAATGATGATACTAACGCACTAAAAATATTTGAGTCTATCCTCCCGGCATACACAGATGATGAGGTTTTGTATTGTCAAGCACAGGTGTGTGAACGCCAGAACTTGTATCCACAAGCTAAGGAGTTATACGAGAAAGTGTGTGTATACAAGCTTGAAAGTAAATACAAATCTTTAGCTATACAAAAACTTGAGAATATTAATGCGTTGGCGAAGAACGCTACTATTGAAGGGTTGCCAGAAGAAATACGTAAGCTCGTGAAGTCAACACCCGGGACGGAGAAGTATCCTAATGCCGGGGCAATCATAGTTTTTCGCAGGGAATCGGTAGAAGTAAAACCTGACTCCTCAACAATTGTTGAACAGCATAACCTTATCAAAATACTTAACGACCGGGGGAAAGGGTATGGCGAAATTGAGCTTGACTATGACAGTACCGACGAAAAGGTTGAGCTTGTATTTGCGCGGACTATTAAACCTACGGGTGAGGTTATCACCGTAGGGAAAAAACATATCCGCGATGTCAGCCGGTACATGAACTTTCCGTTGTACAGTAATGCTAGGGTCATGATAGTGTCAATGCCGGAGATTGTTGATGGGTGTTATATTGAGTATAAAGCGCGCTGGGTGGTTAACGGATTGATTGATGATAAACATATAATCGATCGTGTTATGGTACAGGAATATGAACCGGTCATCGGGAAAAAGTTTATATTAAAAGTACCGCAAAGTTTTGCGGTGAAATACAAACCATACGATCCCGGGTATGTTAAGATAAACCTCGATTTTAAACCGGTAGTACGTGAAAATAAAGATAATAAAGTGTATGAATGGGTGTTCAGTAATATCCCGGAAATAATTTCTGAACCATCAATGCCGCCGTATTCTCAGGTTACGGCGTATCTACAGATGTCAACGTTTAATTCCTGGGATGAAATATACCGGTGGTGGTGGCCCCTGGCTAAGGATAAGATAGGTGCTGATGAAGCAATTAAAAAACAGGTGGCGGTACTTATCAAAGGTAAAGTTTTGCTGAAAGATAAGGCGGAAGCTGTATATCACTGGGTTGCTTCAAAGATACGGTATGTCGGTGTGGAATACGGTACTGCCGGGTATGAACCTCATTCTGCGGCTGAAATTTTTGCGAATAAGTATGGTGATTGCAAAGATAAAGCTATATTGTTGATATCAATGCTGAAAGAAGCAGGTGTTACCGCATACCCTGTGCTTATAGGTACCCGCGGGGTGTTGGTGGTAGATAAACAGTTTCCGTCGTTATATTTTAACCACGCAATCACGGCGGTTAAAATTGATGATAAACTGTTATACCTTGACCCTACAGCCGAAACGTGTTCATACAACGATTTGCCATACGGTGATCAGGGTAGGTATGTGCTTGTGATGACAACATCAAATGTTTTGGTTGAGATGACACCGGTCTTACCTTCAGAAAATAATTTGGTGAAACTTGATATGGATCTGGCGATAGATAAAAATGGCAAGATCATGGCAACACGGACATTAACAACTTCCGGTGCGTATGACCAGGGACAGCGCGGGTGGTTAAAATATACAAAACCCGTATTAGTCAAGGAGTCTTTAAAGAATAGGGTTAATAATATTACACCCGGGGGTGAGCTGCTGGACTACAAAATATCGGATTTTGAGGATCTAACAAAACATGTTAAGATTTACACAAAATTTTCGGGCCCCAAGTTTTTGATAGACGCGGGGAATGATAATATTGTCCCTGCGCTGGGTGGTATTTCCGCGGGGAGTGTGTCACGCGAAACACGTGTATATCCTATGGATTTAGGGATGCCAAATAAAAGTGTATCCGAGATAGTGCTGCACCTGCCGGAAGGGATGTCCGCTAAATTTGTACCTGTGCCGGTCACAGAAAATAATAAGTGGTTTAAGTATATCAACAAATATTCTTTGATAGACAATATAACGTTGAAGTTTGAGGAAATATCCGAAGATTTTGAAAGAACGGTTATGACTGGTGAATATAGCGGTTACAAAAAAATGTATGAATCACTTGCCAGGGAAACTGATAAACAGGTAGTACTGCAAAGGAAATGATTTTTCTTCTAAAAAGAAGTAAGTTTTATTTTTGTACATATCTTTTGGTTGTTTTCTCAAATTTAGTATTAAGCGCGGTTTTAATAGCAGAAACTATGCCTTCCCCGGTAAACGTGTATTCTGCTGCAAAAGAGTTTAGTACAAACCTTGATTCCATATGTTCTGTAGGCGTAAGGTATACGGATAATGAAATAATAATTTATTCTGCTGGTATTGAAGGCAAACAGGGGTTTACTGAGTTCAAGACAAAGTTATTAGGTACATTAATTAAAGGCGAAGAGTGTTATTTTATTACAAAAAACCGTAGCCCCCGCGGATGTATTCCCGGTGAAAGCGTCCTTTATGAAAACCGTAACGGTATTGTTTGTAAATTGACTGAGGATAGTGTTGATAAGTTGATTATATCGGGTTTCAAGGTTGTGCCGTTATTACCGAAAGTACAGTATCCGCATGCCCGTGCTGTGCTTTCACGGAATACAAACCAGGCATTGTCTTTAACTGATAAGGATCAGGTAGTGATAGCGTCTATCATCAGTACAATTTCTGTGACGGATACAGAACAGTACCTGGCTGATCTTCAAAACATGGGGACACGGTATGCGTTTAACGGTAATCCCGGCGCAGTGAGGGATTATTTGGTAGCTAAACTGCAAAGTTTTGGGTATACCCCGGAGATCCAAGCATTTCTTAACCGTAATACTACAAATTATAATGTAATTGCTACACTGCCCGGAGAAACTATGGGGAATAAAAGTTTTATTATCTGCGCGCATCATGATTCTATAAGTAATGATCCTTATACATACGCACCGGGGGTGGATGATAACGCTACGGGTGTAGCCGGTGTTCTTGCTGCTGCGAAATGTTTTAAGCAACAAAAGTTTAACTATACCATCAAATTTATACTTTTCGGTGGTGAGGAACAGGGGATGGTGGGCAGCAGGTATTTCGTAAACAAAGATACCTCCACTGATATTGCCGGGGTGTTGAATATGGATATGATAGGGTATTGGAGTACCGGAAAAAAGTATGATCTTGAACTCACAGCAAATACGGCAAGTGAATGGATGGCATGGAGGGTAAAACAGGTTAGCGAAACTTATGGTATCGGTATGCCGGTAAATATTGTTATCGATGACGGTGCGTACTGGAGTGACCATTCATCGTTTTGGATTAAGAATAAGACTGCGGTGATGGCGTCTGAAGCGTATGACTGGAGTTCAGAAGATTTTAATCCGTACTATCATTCGGGGCAGGATACAGTATCTGCTTTAGACCTGGTTTTCTTCCACAAAAATGTCAAGCTATGTATTGCAGCAGTAGCGGAACTCGCAAATCCGTATGACAGCCCGACTAATGTCGCAGTGCTAAGGCCATATAGTTTGGATGATACTGTGTTTCAGGGGAGTATGTATACGATCAGGTGGGACGGTACCGGCGATTCTGTGGTTGAACTTTATTACAGTGATTACCGCGGGGTTAGCGACAAAAAGTTTATTACACAGTTATCCGGCCCAACAGGTACGTATGATTGGGATGTTACAAATATAGCTCCGGGGATGAAGTATATTTACGTTTATTCCCCGGTTTTAGGGACGGGAGAATGGTCATCCGGAGCAGTGACTGTGGTTTCCCGTGGGATGAAGGATGTTTATGTTTACCCAAACCCTGTGAGGCTTACACAAGACAACCCGCAGGCGATGTTTGTGGGGTTAGGGCAAAAAGTTAAGGTAAGAATATTTGATATTGCAGGGCAACTGGTTTACAATCGTGATGTTGAGGATGAATATAAATGGCCCTGGCGGTGCCGCGGTAATGGCGGGTATACTGTTTCATCAGGGGTGTATATTTATAGGATAACAAACGATGAGGGGAATAGTATGACAGGAAAAATTGCGGTTGTGAAATAAAGGGAGATTAATTGTGGTGATAAACCGTGAACTTTTGGGAATTGCACTAAAAAAACAGTATGGGTTGGTGCTCACAGAAACGCAGGTTTCACAGATTGAAAAGTTTATTACGGAACTGTTATTATGGAACCGTGAGGTCAATCTTACCCGTATAGTTGAGCCCGAAGATGTTGTGTATAAGCATATAGTTGATTCTCTGGGGATACACCGTGTGTTATCACAAAACAATATCTTGCCCGGGAAAACCGTGAAATTAATCGATGTGGGTACTGGCGCAGGGTTTCCCGGGATACCGATAAAAATTGTATACCCATGGCTTGAAGTTACCTTACTGGATTCTGTAAACAAAAAAATGGTTTTTGTAGAACATATAATAAAAACACTGTCGCTTACCGGGGTTAAGACATACACTATCCGCGCGGAAGATGCTGGGAAACAAAACGTGCACGCACGGAAGTATGATATTGTTACTGCGCGGGCAGTTGCAAAACCCTGTGTTATTGTTGCAAACTCAATTAATTTAGTTAAACCCGGCGGAATATTAGTGGTTTATCAAACAAAGGTTGAGGAGAGTGAACAGGTTGAGTTAAGAAACCAGCTTAACCGTATAAACGCAAAGCTCACAGGGATTGTTAATAACGATATTGTTACTGATAAAGAAACATTTACACGTAATCTTGTTGTTATAACAAAAACCTGATTACTTCCCTAAAATTATATCCGCAAATTTGTGTGGTTGTGGCCTGTGAGGTACAGGATAACACGATCCTTAGAGTTGCGGTCAAAAACTTTTTGGGAAGTCAAGCCCGATCCCGCCTATGAAGCCGCTTATGCCCATAGCGCCAAAATTGCCACGCGCTGGGTATACCGGGAAATGCGTGCCGACTACTGCGAATGAAGACGGGTATACTTTCAACCGTTCTTCAATCCACGCGACAGTGTCATCACCGTCAGTACGGCGTAGTGATGCGAGAATAAAAAACTGTGTTTTTGTACGTGAAATCATACCTCCACGTGTTTGTGCCCAAGGTATTGCTATACCTTGTTTTGTCCCAGTCAAGGCGTGAACTACCCCGCCATTGTTCTACGTCATGGTTACCTCCGATAAAATATACTGGGCAGTTAAGTTTTGTTGTTAATTCACGGAATTTGATAAAACAGGGTTGTTAACAATACAATTATACGTGATGCCATATATAAAAACCCTCTCTTTAACCATACTTCCGGCTTATTTCATTAAGTAAAAACACGCAAATTTTTGTGGTTGATGAAGACTTTTCTGTATACCGGTATATGATAGATTATAAAATCCGTAAACCCTTCTGCGGCTTATGTTAAAACCAACAGGACTGCTGCTGCCGATAGTTTTGAACGGTATTTTAATTTCTATATTCCAATAATCCTGCCCTTTGTCAACCGCGGAATACCATCGGCCGTCCCATGTGCTTGAACGTGTACGCCCGTAGTTATAACACGTTTCGTCGTATTGCGTATTCAACGGGTTGACAATAAAATGGAAGTATTGCGACTGCTGTCCCCCGGGGGCAAGGTATACGTCAACACTGTCATCTATCCAGAGATTATCGTCCCGCTGGGTAAGCGTAGCAGTGATTGTTGAGATATACGGATCATGGCATTTTATGAAAAAGTACAGGTTTTCTTTGTCATACGCTACGTATGCCGTAGTACCAAAGGGTAATGGTTTGTTTTGGCTGTCACGGAAGCGGTATAACGAGACTGTTGTTGTGGATTTCCATTCAGTATCGTCATATTTACCGTCAATTACAAATGTGCGGGTGGAAGGGTAGATCAGGATTGATTTTAACCAGTACGCGGGTGGCGGTACCGTGCCTTCTGTAAGCATTTGGTACGAAATTGTGCGGAAAAAGTCTTTCTCCGGGATCGTAGAAAATTCGAACTTACGTTCAATCTCTGTCCCAAAACGGTTTTCTTCCGGGGATAGATGGTAGTTATCAGTTTTTGTGCCGGGTTTAAACTCAATCGGAACAGTAGAGGAAGATAGGGTTACGTGATAAAAAGTTGATTTAACTTTATTGTCATTAACTTCAAAAAAACGGTAGCCTGAGGATGTAGGACTCCCTAGTGCTGAGGTGGTTACATTCCAGACATTACTTTTACGTGAAACAGAATTTATGTGTGTATGCCCTGTAAGGTAAAGTATAACCCTGTCTTTTGAGTAACGGTCAAAGTGTTTTTGGAGGTCAAATCCCATACCTCCTAAATACTCGCTGATGCCCATATACGAAAAATTTTTTCGTTGGCCATAAACCGGGAAATGTGTTGAAACAATTGTGAAAGTACCGGTTGTTGTCTTTAACTCGTTTTCTATCCATGCAACCGTATTTTCGCCGTCAGACCGGCGTAGTGATGCTGTGAGGACTAAAGCGTTATTGTATAAAATACTGTTGTTCCATGCAGATGTACCAAAAATTTGGGTATAGTACGTTTTGTCCCAGTCAGTTTTTTCGCTGTTCCGCCATTGCATAACGTCGTGGTTGCCTCCCAAAAAATAGACGGGGCAATTGATTTTTTGGGTTAATTTCATGAATTTAATAAAACTTTTTTTGTCGCCTTTATCCGTGAGGTCACCGGAGATTATCACAAAGTCAGGGAGTTTATGGTTTTTCTCCGTGTTTAAGAGTTCGGTGAACCGTTCAAAGAGTTGTGTGCTGAACTGGTAGTTCGGGGCTTTAATACTGTCAGTATCAATTATGTGAGTATCCGTAATATGCACAAAGGTAAATACCGGTACGGAGGATCTATCTTGTTCAGCTGCAATAACAATGGGTTGCGGATAAATATAGTATAAAACAGCTAGTGCCAGTAATAATCTTAGTAATTTCAAGGTAACCACCTATCTTGTTTCTTTAATAAACTTATTCAAAACACCTAGGTCAGACGCTAAATCTAATACTGTATACCTCGCGCGCATATCTTTTGCGGATAATAAGGTGTGTTCCAGTTTTTTGCCGGAGAGCCCCAACTGTTTTGCCCTTACCGGTGCACCGGCTGTGCGTAAGGTTTTTTCGGTTACCTGCCAGGGGAGAAGTGTTTTGTTTAACTGCTGCCATATATTACTCCAGTTGGTTTTTATAAAGAATAACCGCGCGGCCTGGTTTTCTTTTGTACAAAACTTTTTTTCTACTTCAGGTATTATCTGCGGAGCAAGGTAGGTATGGAGTTTACGCAGTTCTTTTACCCGCGCAGGCCAGTCAGGATGTTGCGCGGTTAAATTCGCAATATTAATACTCTTTGGGTTAATGTTTTTTAGGTACGCATAAAGTTTACCGGTTAAAATCGTTGCAACTCCAACCTGACGCCCGTGGAGGTTGGGTAAGCGTTTCTCGTGGTCTGCTGTGATATCCCAGTAATGCGAGATCAAATGTTCTCCTCCGGAAGCCGGTGCGCTGGAGCCCGCAATTGTCATTGACATCCCGGAAAGCAGTAATCCTTCAGTTAAAGTAGCAACTGCGGAAGGGTTACCTTTACCGATATCTTTAGCAACTGCGCGGCATTGTTTCTCCGCGTGTTCCACAATTTTGCCGGGTAATGCGCACCAGTATTCGTTTGTCATGATATGCGAAAGTTTCCAGTCTGTCCCGCAAACGGGTTTTGACATCAGGTCCGCTAAGCCTGCAAGTATCAGATCTTTGGGTGCTGAAGAAAGTATGGCGGTATCACAAAGTACTGCTACCGGCGGGACTGCCGGGGTTGTTATCTTCAATCCATTACTTGTGATTGCAGAGATTGAGGATGTGTACCCGTTCATCGATGGGGCTGTGGGGATTGTTATATAAATACCTTTTATCTTAGTCGCAACAGATTTTGAGATATCGTTAATACTGCCTGCACCTAGAGAAATAATGTATTTACTACGGGTTCTGCGCAGTACATAGTCAATGGTTTCATCATCAACTTTAGGCTGGCCGTATTTTTTTTTATCCGGCACAATTATGGTGTCAACCCACCCGCTTGAACTGTTATAGGAAAGCGCGGAGATCAGTGCGTCACCCGCAAGCGCGTATGTGCGCTTATCCGCAATTAAGGTTATCCCTGTGTTCTTTGGGAAGTATTTGTATGTAAGAGACGCTATTGAGTATAGCGTGTATTCGCCAAAAATAATGTCTTTGGTTGGAATACTGTGTGACTTCCCGCAGGGGCACTTGATTGTTTTTCCCAGTAAACCTTGTAGTTGTTTATCCATAAAACCTCTCTTATCCCTGTCCGGCAGCAAGTTTCCGTAGTTTGCTTATCTGTTCAATATCGCCGATTACAATCAAAATATCCTTTTCTCTCAGCACGGTATCCATCGGAGGTGTATATTTATAATTTTCGGTTACAGAATCTTTTATGGCGATCACCACGAGGCCGGTTTTCTCGGCAATCTGTGCTTGCTTCAAGGTTTTACCTAATAAATCTGACTCACCTGAAATCTGTGCTTCATCCACGCGGAGGACAGAGCCGCGCTGGCGGAGCATTGTGTCCAGAAATGTTGTTACCGTCGGTCGGATCATCTCGGATACCATGCGTAACCCGCCGATAACTTCTGTGGAAACCACAGCATTTGCGCCCGCACGGGTAAGTTTGTGTACAGTTTCCTGGTCAATTGAACGTGATACTATGCGGATGTTGGGATTCAATCCCCGGGCGGTAAGTACAACAAAAAGGTTGTCTTTATCCGTGGATAATGCACTGATTAATCCCGCTGCTTTATCGATGCCTGCGCGTTGAAGAACATTTTCGTTTGCAGGATTGTCGTTGATAAAAATAATTTTGTCTTCATCCGTAAACTGCGTGTTGGCAGGTGTGGAGTTGTCAATTACAACGAATTGATGTTTTGTTTGTACAAGTTCGTCGATGATATACTTTGCAACGTCAAGAGCGCCGCAGATTATGTAGTGTTGAGTTAACGATTGAATGCGTTTTTCCATCCTTTTCCTCCTGATAATTCCGGTAAGCTCGCCTTCCACAACAAATGATAGTATCAAACTCGCAGTGTAGGCTAAAGTTCCTACGCCGAGAATTATTACAAAAATTGTAAATATTTTACCTGCCGGCGTTTTTGGCGTGAGATCGCCGTATCCTACGGTGGCAAGGGTTACAGCTGTCATATATACCGCATCAAGAACAGGCCATTTTTCTATTATTACAAAACCTGTGGCGCTTATTAAAAAAGTTATTGCAAAAAGTATGAATACTGAAATTAATCTTTTATAAACCGTCATAAAGAGATAATCTATATTTTCTGTGTTCACAAGTCAAGGTTTTATAGTTACAGAAAACTATAGGATTTGATTTTGTTGTGTGTACAAAAAATAAAAAGTGCGGGGGCACGATTTGAACGTGCGACCTTCAGGTTATGAGCCTGACGAGCTACCGGACTGCTCCACCCCGCAGATGTAATATAACAAAACTTATTGATGTTGTCAAGCAAGAATGTTGGTTTAGCCAATTTAACAAAAACACTTTTTTTATTACTGACCTTGGTATTTTAGTATGATGTAAAACTGTAATGACTAGTTTACACTTTGGTGTGAAAGTTGTTGCGCAGAGGAGTGGGAACATTTTGCGGGTTTGTTACGTCAAATCTCGTAGTTGAAGAAACTTAGTTTAAAGAAGTTATTTTATAGTTTGGCAGTTGGGTTGCAATAAGAATTAATTGTTTACAAGTATAAAGGGCTATCAAAGGGGGGCAGGAGTAGTATATGGTTGCAAAAAAAGTGGTCTTCATAGCAATAATGCTTATGATCTGCGCAGGGAGTGTGTATTCCGAAGTTGCTATTACTCAGAGTGTTAAATTAACAACAAACGGGGAGTATAACAGCCCGCAGTTTTCGCCGGATAATAATATGATTGCAATGACTAATCTAGAGCATAGTAAAGGGTTGTATGTAATGAACGCAAACGGGACGAACCTGCGGTCACTTACCACCGAGGGAGCAGCAGGGTATAAGTTCGTATGGTCAGCCGATAGTAAAAAATTAGCGTTCCGTAGTTCAAATATCTTTGATACTAATACCGGCCCGGATATCCGTTTTGCTATTAAGACAGTAGATGTTTTTTCTGGGAAAGCTGTACAGTTAACGAAATATGAAGAGGATGTGTATCCTCCTGTATGGTCGGAGAACGGCGCAAAATTGTTATATGCCGCCCGGGGTAAGTTGTACAGTAGTATTATCAACTCAAAATACGCAAGCCAGGTATCCGCAAAGGATAGAGTGGTATTCACGGATTTAAACATGGTTTACCTTCTTGAACCCGATGGGACTAAGGTTGAGTTAGCGGAAGGATATAATCCTGTGCTTTCACCTGACGGGATGAACGTTGCGTATTTACGCGGGAATGATATTTATGTGATGATACTACCTACAAAAAAGGAAGTTAAACTCGGGGAAGGTAGTTGGCCGGTGTGGTCACCGGATGGTACACGCGTATTATACGCCAATACCTGGGATGACGGGCATGAAGTTCTGGGGTCGGAGATATACGTGCAGAACAGTGATGGGACAGCGCGGCAGCAGTTAACAAAAACTGATGATATCATTGAGTCAGAACCTTCATGGTCTTCTGACGGAAAAAAAATTGTTTATGCAGATATGGCAGCTGGAAGTATCTGGGTGTCTGAAGTAATCACCAAGGATGACGGAGTTAAGAAGTAATTTATTTGTATGGAGTATAAAAAAATGGTTGTACCAAAAAAGAGTTTTGTTTTAGCGTTGATAATTTTTTTATTATCATCCCCCGGGTACGCGTCACTTTCCGGGAAAAAAATCGGGATTGATCCCGGGCATGGGGGATCCGACCCTGGTGCGGTGGGATGCGTTGAGGAAGAAGATTTTACACTGGCAACAAGTTTGAAGCTACGTACGTATTGCCAAAACGATTCCGCAGGTGTTGTGATGACACGTACTGGGGATTCAAGTATAACTATTACGAACCGTGTTTCTATATTTAATAGCAACAACGTTTCTATTTCAATTGCTATTCATAACAATGCTGCGGGAAGTACCGCGCATGGCGTTGAAACTTATTATTGTTCGCAAAACAGTTCGCCAAGTTCTAGCAAAACGTTAGCCACAAAGATACTTAACCGTTTATTGAAAGAAGTGAAGAATGATAGCCGCGGGGTGAAGGAATGTCTCGCTGCGGGTCGGGGATTCCATTTTGGTATGGTAAGAAGCCCGACGAATCCCGCAACATTACCGGAGACATATTTTGTGTCAAATCCTACCGAATGTTCCGGTATCATTAAACCCGATGCCGGGCGGGATAAATGCGCGCATGCAATGTATAACGCTATTTGCGACTACTACGGAGTTGCTCCAAAAGGGACAGCTGTGCCGGTACCGGCTGTACCCGCGACTTTCAGTGTTCTTTACAAAGAAAACGGGTACGGTGTTGTCCTTAAATGGGCAGCGGTTAGCGGTGCAACTAAGTATAAAGTCGGTCGCCGTCCTTCGGGCGGGACGTGGACGTACTGGGATAATCTTACTACCGCGAATGAGCCTGCAATCGGGTGGCCGGCAATGTATCATACACCCGGGGTGGGAAAATTTGATTTTGCGGTACAGGCAGGGAATGCTTCCGGGTATTCTGCGTGGAAGTATGTTAACGCAGTTATTGTCAATGACCAGTCTGCACCGGCAACGCCTGCGGGTTTAACCGCGCAGGTGGTGAACGGGAATTCTGTTAAGCTTACCTGGACGGCAGTGGCCGGAGCGAGCGGGTACACAATTTATTGTTCATCAACCGCTGCGGAAGTTAATGATGCGTGCTACAAAAAAACGCCAACAGGTGACGGGCAAACATGGACAGGGTTAGCATATATTACTGACGGGCTTAGGGATAATACTAATTACGGAAGTTCTGCAGTTGCGGCACAAGCGAATGCATGGATAACATTCTCACCGGCAGTTGAACTGCATAAATATAATTTCAGGTTATTCGACGGGGATAATAGGATTTATGAAAATGTATATGCGCGATGGTATGATACCGCAGGAGCGTATCATAACCCGCATGACTGGCGGTCGTACCGTACCGGCGGGGCGTATCGCTTAAGCGCTACTACGGATGTTAAATGCACAAAACTTGGATTATCATTTGCGTCGAGTGCTGGGAATACTATAAATGCGCAAAATCATGTTACTGTTATGGAAGCTCATGGCGGGTACCGCGCAAAAGTTACCGGTGCAACGACTTATACTGCTACGGGTTTATTAGGGAATACGGTGTATTATTTTAGGATTGATGCGTATCGAACCACTGTACCGGAAACAATTTCGTTCTCATGCCCGGTAGTGTCAACACGTACACCGGCTTCTTCGGATGTAACTCCTCCGGGTGCGCCAACGTTGTCTTCCCCGAGTAACGGTTTGATTGTGAAGACAGCATTACCGTCTTTTGACTGGTCGGATGTAAGCGATCCCAGCGGGGTAAAGTATGAAGTTATGGCGGATAATACTAACGACTTCGCATCACCGGTTTTTAACCAGCAAAGTCTTGCGGCGTCATTGTATAAACCAACTGTCAGTATGACAAACGGTATGTACTACTGGCGTGCACGCGCAGTGGATAATGCAGGGAATACCGGTGCGTGGAGTACAACATTTAATTTTACGGTAACCGTTGATTCTTCGGATGTTACCGCTCCAACTAATCCTACCACAGCGTCTGCATGGCCTGACCAAAATAAGTCTAAGGTTATTACGAACAATACCTGGCAGAACGTTGATGCTGGGCCGTATTTTGAACTTACCGGCGCGACGGATGCCGGTAGCGGGATTGACGGGTATTCTATTTACTGGGGTGCCGATGCAACAGAGGATCCGGGTACTACTGCAAATAAGGATCATGCGGTACCAGTTTCGTACTTCGCATCAGCTGCTGTCTCTGAAACTCCGTATTATCTTAGGGTTAGGACCGTGGATAATACAGGTAACTGGTCTGACGCAGTTACGTTGTTTACCTATAAGTACGATAATACTTTTCCGCTTGTACCGGAACCTGTCTATCCTGATAAGTCAAAGATGTTCTCGGTACGGCGTCCGACGTTTACGTGGACAGCAGTGAGTGATACTTCCGGAGTTACATACTTGCTGCAGGCGGATAATGATACAACATTTGTTTCGCCTGAACTTAATATTACAGGTATTACATCAAACGAATACGCTGCAGTTACTGATATGGCGGATGGGAAGTATTACTGGCGTACCGCGTCAAAGGATGGCGCGGGGAATGTTAGTAACTGGTCGCGTATATGGATTTTTAATATTGATACCTTAGGCCCTGCAGCAGTTAATACTCTGACAGCTGTGAGTGAAAGCGGGGGAGATATTAAACTTTCATGGACGGCAGTTATCGACAGTGTGGGGACTGTGGGGTATTACAAAATATACCGTTCTCAGGTACAGGGTTCGTTAGGGGCACAGATTAATACCGGGGCTGAGGATTTATTAACCGAGTACATCGATCCGGGGACAGGGTTGATTGATAATGCAACATACTATTACACAGTAGAACCTGTGGATAATGCCGGGAATGCAACGGTTACCGGGAATAATCAGGCAAGCGCGGCATGTCAAAAATGGGGGATTTCTATAGCAGGGTTGAAAGTGAACCCGCAAGTGTTCTCCCCGAATTATGACGAAATCCTTGATTCTGCGACTATCACGTGTACAATAAATCCCGGTGGAGTGATGACGGTAAAAGTTTATGACGGGGATACTGTTGTCAGGACACTGATGGCAGACCAGCAGATGAATGCCGGGGTGGTTACTGTTGTGTGGGACGGTGCAGGGGATAATGAAAAAGAGTTGTCTGAGAGCAAGGCTTATTCCATCCAGATTACCGGTAAGGATGACCAGGGAAGAATTTCGGGCCCCAGAAAAGTGGATGTAATAGTTGACCTTACAGCACCGAATGTGGTATCTATCACCGCAGCGCCTACACCGATCTCGCCGAATAATGACGGGACACGGGATACTGCATCAATTATCTATTGTGTTGAGGAAGATGTTTTTGTTAATCTTGGGATTTATGATAGTTCCGGGACGTTAGTAAAAACTTTATTGACGGATTCATTGATGAAAGCAGGGACTGCGTATACAGTATGGGATGGTAAAGATGAAAATGGCGGTGTTACAGAAGGAGAATATATTGCCCGGGTGGGTATCACTGATCTATCAGGTAATATGGGCCTTGAGGAAGAAACCGGGATTGCTGTTGAACTGACTTCCGGGTGGATAATGGGGTATATCTACGACGCTACCAGCGGGTTAGGAAATATTGTGAGTAACCGTATAGGTAATGGTATATGTACAATCTCTACCGGTAAGAGTATAACAAGTTCAAGTGATGCTGCGCAAAAAGGGTTCTACGGGTTTTATTCTCTACCCGAAGGTGAGTACCTTGTATCGGTTTATGCGTCAAAGTATGAGCTTACCACCACTACTATAGTAGTTACAACCGGTAAGATTACCTGGGCAAGTATAGGGTTGAAGTACACAGGTATCTGTGATGAAGTAGCTCCGGTTCTCCAGCATGTGCCGATTACAGTGGTAGGACTTGCGGGACAAAAAATCAGGATAGCGTCAATAGTCACGGATAATTATGTGGTTGCTGATACAAAAGTTGAGTACAAAACTGTCTCTGCGGGTAATCTCGAGGGTGAACTTAAAGAGTTAGGGATGGTGGCGTCCGGGGATAATTATATTGCGGATATTCCCGCAAGTGAGATTGACACAACTGTTGAACAGGTATGGTATCGTATTGTTGCAATGGATAATGACGGGAATATAACATACGCCCCCACTAAAGATACCTGGAACGTTATACAACGCAGGAATTATGGGCAGAACACGATATCTTCTTCGGGCGGGCGTGTGTACATCCCGGATGCGAACCCCGATGACGGGCAGGTGGAGTTAAGAATTGCAGCGGGTACTGTGAACGATTCTGTTATACGTGTTACTCAGCAGGATGCCGGTAAGCTTTCAAGTGTTAAAGATAAAACGTTTATTGAAGGCGATGTGGATAAACCGGTTGCAGCGTATGAAGTGACTGCTGCGGTGACTGCGTTGGATTCACCTGCGGAGTTAACACTTATCTACTTCGACCTTGATGATGACGGGATTGTTGATGGTACTGAGATAAACGAAAGTGCGTTACAGATATTCTGGTTTGACGGTAACGACTGGCGGTACGTCGGTGGGACGGTTAATACTGCGATGAATACGGTTAGTACTAAAGTAAGTCATTTCACGTCATTCGGGTTGTTTCCCGTAAGCGCTGATATGGCAAACCTCCAGGCGATTATGTATAAACCGAAAGAAAGAATTGTTACGCCTAACTCAGACGGGCGGAATGATTTCGCGTGTTTCAACGGGATAAATAATTACTGGGCAGCGTTAACCCTGAGGGGTAATGATACAGCCCCGCGGGAAGTTAAAGTGTTTGATGTGAAGAATAAACTGGTAAGGGTTATTAATGAAGGCGATATCTGGGATGGTAAAGACGAAAACGGTGATATGGTGGAAAACGGGATATATATTTACCAGTACGAAGTTAATAGTAAAGTAGTTAACGGTACGGTAGTTGTTGCGAAGTAAGAAGCAGTGGTTATAATGTAATTCAATAAATGTGGTATAATCAATCCTCGGAGGGGCTCTCCGGGGATTTTTTATTGTTAAGTGTTATTGTTCATAGAAAGGTGTAATCCATCAGGGTGAAGAATAAGAAAACTGCAGGGTTGTTACTGGCTGATGACGGGAGAACCTTTTATTCAATCCTTCTCCCTCAACCGCATAAGTGCGGGAGCGTAGAAAAATTTGCTGCTGAAGAACTACAAAAGTATTTTTTTAAAATCACAGGTATAAAAATAAGTATTGCCTCAACCCCTAAGGATGGGTACCGGTACATTTCTGTGGGTAATACTGATATAGTTGAACGTGAACACATAAAACTTTTCCCTAGGTATGGAAGGAAAAGTTTTGGGGGTAATTTCAGCGGCAGCGGGATTTTTAATTTAAACGAAGAATGGATATTTTCGGATGACGGGTTTATCGTAAAAAACTGTAAGCAGGATGTTGTGTTATACGGGATGAACCCTAGAGGGACATTATACGCTGTATACTCGTTCCTTGAACAGCTGGGATGCAGGTTTTATGCGCCGGAGTTTGAGAATTATAAAGGGCATGCTGAGTACGTACCCCGGATTAACCGGTTAGTAACGCCGGTTATGTATTATATATCCCTGCCTTCTTTACGGTGGAGAAAAAAAGATTTTGATTCTATGTTCACCCATGACGATACGAAGTGCGTAAAGATAATTGATTGGGCTGCAAAAAACAGAATTAATACCATAGCGGTTCCTCTGGTGCCGCATTTCAGGAAAGAACGCGGGATTACCTGGGAAAAAATGAGGAGGAAGTTGCTTCCCGAGATACAAAAACGCGGGTTAATCCTTGAAGCCGGTAAGCATGAGATGTATACATTATGCCTGTCCCCGGAAAAGTATTTCAGGAAACATCCTGAATGGTACTGTTTATGGGAAGGGAAAAGGATACGTAATGGTGTGTTTAGTACCGCCAATAAAAACGCAGTGAGTGAATTTATAAAAAATTTTGTTAAACTACTTAATAAGTACCCGGAGATAAATGTTTTGCAATTCTGGCCCCCGGATGTCAGGCGGTGGAGCCAGGCGCCGGAGGATCAGGCGCTGGGGAATGAAACCACCAGGCATGCGTTGTTTGTAAAAACAATTGCTGAGGTGCTCCGCCAGAAGTTTCCAAGTGTTAAACTTCAGTTTTTAGCGTATCACGGATACGTTGTTCCTCCGGAGAATATATATTTCCCGGATAATACAATACTGGATTTTTGTGAAATCTCACGGAGTTATCAGTACCGTATCTACGATAAACGCGATGGAAATAATAGGGCGTATACAAAATACCTGCACGGATGGATGCGGAGATACAGGGGTGATATCGGGATTTATACGTATTACTCGAAGTATGTATGGCATTCATTACCGGTTATACTTCCGAAGTTAATACCGGAAGAGATTAAGTATTATTCACACCACAGGATTAAGGGTGTGAGTATGTATTCTGAACCGGATAACTGGTTTAACTATGAGATAAATCATTTACTGACAGCCTGGTGTGCATGGAATACCGATGCGGATATTGATAAGTATCTAACAGAATATTGCGGGATACGGTTTGGGACAGCAGCGAAGGTACTAAAAAATGTTGTTCTTGAACTTGAGAAATTGGTCACCCGGAACGCGTCATTACGCGGGACGGTGGTCAGTGATGCTGCGCAATACCGTAAAGCAATTGCTGAAACTCTGCTGTTGCAGAAGATGGTGAAGCAATGCGGGGAATTGGTAACTAAAAACAGTACTGCTAAGATGTTTCTCCATAAATTCGCGGGTATGCTTGAACACTTGTTGTGGGACATAAGAATTGTGGAAGCTGTTAGGTTGAAGAAAGATAAACGCGTAGTGGACATCCTTATTGCTAAACAAAGGGTGTTCTACAGGAAGTATAAAGATGCCGGGATATTATTGTATAAATATATCGACGAAGAACAGAGGTACCAGAAGTTGTATCTTGACGGTATAAAGTGGCGGGTATAGGTTGTTAAGTATACGGGTTTAATGAAGGAAGGGATTGTTTAATGTCAGAAGG
>JBBAAG010000029.1 GCA_041658405.1 Elusimicrobiota bacterium | reverse complement strand
CGCTGCGGTGGATGCGTACATAGAATCTATCTCGCACGGGGAGAAGTATAATATTTCTATTGGCAATTTTGCGGTATTTACAGATGAAGAAATTAAAATTTCAGATACGTTGGTTAAAGCTATAAAGAATGACCTGTTATTCTCGCGTTTGTTTGATATTATTGACCCTAAAAAACAGGTCTACGGGAAACAACCGGAATTTATCTTTTGGAAGAAGCTTGGTACACAGATCCTTGTTTCCGGAAGTGTGATGACGCATAGCGGCGGTGATTTATTTTTTACAGGGAAAGTTTTTGATATTGAAACGGAAGAACAGTTATTCAGTGAGGTTTATCAGGGTAAAACCGATAATCCCAAAGTTTTAGCTCACAGGTTTGTTGATGATATAGTGTTCCGTTTTACCGGAGAACAAGGCGTGGCACAGACAAAGATTGTGTTTGTGAATAACCAAACCGGGAAAAAGGAATTATGGATGATGGACTATGACGGGGATAATGTTCAGAAGTTAACCTCGGATAATTCGGTGGTAACCATGCCGCGGTGGTCATACGACGGAAAAAAGGTGTATTATACGTCATACAAAAGCGGGAACCCTGATATTTTTGAAATGGATATTAATAACCGTAAAGCACGGAGTGTTGTGCAACAACAGGGGTTGTGTATTATGGGTGCGCAAAGTTTTGACGGGCAAAAGTATACTGTTGTATTGTCAAAAGACGGGAATCCTGAGATTTATGTATTGGATAACGAGTACAATATTACTAAACGTTTAACATGGAACCGTGCGGTAGATGTTTCCCCAAGTTTTTCACCAAATAACCGTGATGTAGTATTTACTTCCGGTAGGTCGGGTGTACCGCAGTTATATGTCACAGATACCGATGGGATTATGTTAAGGCGTTTATCTTATGGCGGGTATTGTGATTCGCCCGCATGGTCGCCAAGAGGCAGGTTGATTGCTTATGCCGCACAGGTTGCTAAAGCGTTCCAGATAACTGTAGTTGAACCTGATGTCTCTAACTCATTCCCTGAACAGCTTACCACCGCAGGGTCAAATGAAAACCCGTCTTGGTCGCCGAACGCGCAATGGATTGTGTTCTCCTCAAACCGTTCCGGCAGGTATGAATTATACCGTATAACCGTAGATGGGCAGGTGCAGCAGAGAGTGGCTAATATCAAAGGTGATTCCACTCTTCCCTGCTGGTCGCCCTGCGTGATTAAGTAATATTGACAACTCGCTTATTGGTATAGTATTATTTATTTGTTAGATACTATATATGGTTGATGAAAGGAGGTATGCCAAGGGCAATACTTATCCCCAAGCAAGGATAACGCGTGAGTACTTCATTTGAGTTTTCACTAGAAACGCTAATTTTATAGGAGTTGTATGTCAGAAAAATTAGTGACTTTTCTAAGAAAAAAGTCTAATAGTTTAGTAGAAGAAGTATCGTTCGCGATCAAAAATCTGCATAATACGAGATACAGGTTTCATCCAATGGAAGATATCTGGGAATCATCGTATCAGATATACCAGGATGGTTTGATTATGTTACAGGATAATAATATCAAACCTATACTCGGTACAGTGCAGAACCTTGCAAAAAAATATTTGAAAGACGGGTTCCAGATATACGAACCATTATTGGCGTTCATGACAATGCGCGACGTTGTTAACCAGCAGTTGATTAAGGAGTTTAATAACGATCCGGTGTTAATGAAAGAATGCTTGCAGTCAAATGAGAAGGTTTATCAGTTGATTACGGTAAACTTTGTTGAAGCGTTCCATTATAACGCAATGAGTTTCCAGAATTATAATTCGTCTTACCGCTACCCTGTATGGGTCGGGGATTTACAAAAGTCTAAGCTCGTCGAGTAATACGGCATACAAAATATTATGCAGAACAATTTAATCGCAATAACTGATTTATCTGTAAAAGAAATTCTTAAACTTTTTGAACTTGCTTATACGATTAAGAGTAAGTCACAGCGCGGGATTCCGTATACGCCGTTAAAGGGTAAAGCGTTAGCTATGATTTTTCATAAACCGTCAACACGTACCAGTGTATCTTTTTCCGTAGGGATGTACCAGCTGGGCGGGTTGCCGTTAATGTTTAACGCGCAGGACTTGCAGTTACGACGCGGTGAGAGTTATGGGGATACTGCCCGGGTGTTCTCACGGTACGTACACGGTATTCTTATCCGTACAAAGGATCATGATGAACTTCTGGAATTTTCAAAACATGCTTCAATACCGGTAATCAACGGGTTGACTGATGAAGAGCATCCGTGCCAGGTATTAAGCGATTATTTTACGATACTTGAACGTAAAGGATGGATTAGTTCCACCGGGAAAGTTGATTACCAGGAACTGCGGAAACTAAAATTTGTCTTCCTTGGTGATGGGAGTAATAATGTCGCAAATTCGTTGTTATTACTTTCTGCGATGCTGGGCGTAACATTTGTTATATGTTCCCCGAAAGGGTATGTTCCGTCTGCGAAGTATATGGCAGAAGCTAAATCAATTGCTGCGAGTACTGGCGCGAAGATCAGTGTGGAAAATGATGTGGCGAAAGGTGTTGCTGGTGCTGATGCGTTATACACTGACGTATGGGTGTCGATGGGGCAGGAAGATGAGAAGAAAAAACGGTACCGCGATTTACGGCCGTATCAGTTAAATTCAAAAGTTATGTCCCGCGCGGCACGCGGATGCTTGGCAATGCATTGCCTTCCCGCAAGGAGAGGCGAAGAAATTACTAGTGAAGTTATGGATGGCAAAAATTCAATTATCTTTGACCAGGCTGAGAATAGGTTGCATATACAAAAAGCTATTTTAGTAAAGTTGTTGACGCAATAATAATAGTATTTTTTAATAGCCGGGATTTTTTGCTGGTATGGAGGGCAACAATTTGACGGAAGAACTGCGAAAGCTAACAGCGGAGAATGAACTCCTAAAGAAACGTGTCCTACAGCTTGAAACATTGATTACTTCATCTGAGATTATTAATTCCAAG
Source organism: Elusimicrobiota bacterium (assembly GCA_041658405.1). Classification (NCBI taxonomy): domain Bacteria; kingdom Pseudomonadati; phylum Elusimicrobiota; species Elusimicrobiota bacterium. The sequence goes on along the minus strand of JBBAAG010000029.1, from coordinate 30,479 downwards.
TTTGAACTTCACAGCGTCCTGAACATTATCATGTCTATTGTGAGCCAGGTGATGGATTCTGAAGCGTCATCGATATTGTTAATGGATAAAGACCGTGGACAGCTATACTTTTTTGCAGCTGCCGGTGCAAAGAAAGAAGCACTGAATAAAGTGTACCTCGAAAAAGGTGAAGGAATCGCAGGTTGGGTGGCGGAACATAGTGAATCGGTAGTTGTGCAGGATGTGAGTAAGGATAAACGTTTTACCGCAAAAGCGGATAAAGAAAGCGGGTTTGTTACAAAATCCATACTTGCAGTGCCTATGAAAATAGAAGATAAACTTATCGGTGTTGCTGAAGCTGTAAATAAAAAAAACGGGAAAGAATTTACTCAGGATGATATTAAACTGTTGTCAATATTAACCACTAACGGCGCGTTGGCTGTACAAAAAGCGCAGTTGTTTAAGGATCTCAACGATCTTTTCTTGGGTAGTATGCGCGCGCTGTCCAGTGCGATTGATGCTAAGGATCCGTATACACACGGGCATTCGGAACGGGTATGCGATTATGCATTGATGATTGGTGATGAGTTGGGTATTAACAATGATGAAAAAACAAGTTTGGAACTCGCAGCGTTATTGCATGATATTGGCAAAATTGGTGTGCCGGAACGTGTATTGCATAAACAAGGAAAACTTACTGAAGAGGAATGGGTTGAGATGAAAAAACATCCAACTATCGGTGCGGATATGTTGTCTTCCATTAAACAGTTAGAAAAAATTATCCCGGGTATACGGCATCATCAGGAACGGTATGACGGGCAGGGGTATCCTTCAAGGTTATTTGGAGACACTATACCGTTCTATGCAAGGATAATCGCTGTGGCGGATACGTTTGACGCAATGACGTCCAACCGTCCTTACCGCAGTAAACTGCCGCTTACCATGGCGGTAAAAGAAATTGAAATGTTTAGAGGTTCACAGTTTGACCCGGACTGCGCAAACGCGTTTATCCGCGGGTTGACAAAACGGTATGACGGTAAAATACCGGAGGATGTTTAGCAGGAGTATGGTATGGTAGATATTACGCTTAACCTTATATTAAATATTGTGATATTCGCTGCAGTGATTATTGTTTGCTACATCGGGCTGTCAAAATTACTTGCAGTAAAGAAAATGAACCTGCCTAAACAGTTGAGGATTAATTACTGGCTTGCTGCAGTATTGTTGTTACTCACGGTGTTTGTTCAGTATTCGGACTTAGATAAAAGTATGGGTACTAGAGTTGTTGTAATACTGGGGTTCATGACATACGCGGCAATCGCGTATTTATTGTTGACTTTAATAAATGCAATACTTGTGGAATATTATTTGGTGACCGTACGTAATGTATGGATAACACCGCCGTTACGTAAAGTTCTAATGTGGGTAATCTACGCGATAGTACTGCTTATCCTGGCATATAACTTTTTCCATTTTAATCCGTTAGCAATGGTAGCTATACCTACTGTTGCAACTGCGGGTATCATGGTTGCATTGCAGGATCCGATCAAACGTTTTATCGCAAGTGTAATTCTTAGCCGTGTAGTACGTATTGGTGAGTGGATAAGTTATAACGGGATGGAAGGTAAAGTGGAAAATTTTACGTGGGGTATGACTTTCCTTCGGTTATGGAACGGTTCACAGGTGGTAATACCTAACAATACACTTCAGGCATCTCAATTTTGCCGTTTAGAAGGGACTCAAAGGGTAAGGGTTGAAGTAAAAACAGGGACCGAAGTTCATCCAGAGAAAGTTAAACGTATTCTGTTATCTTGTCTTCCGATGAACAAACATATAGTGCAATCTCCAGTTCCGCCGTATGTGTGGATTGACGGATTTGAGGATTATTACATAAAATACAGCCTTTACTTTTTTGTTGATAATTTTGAGTTTACTTATAATCTGCAGACAGAAGTACAAACCAATGCGTGGTATGCGTTTAAACGTGAGGGCGTAGAAATTCCTGTCCCGCAGCAGAGGGTTGGAATTATCAGGCCGAAAGAAGTGTCTCCGGATATTGCTTTGGAGCAACGTAAGAAATTGTTGAAGGAAGTTGAATTGTTTAATATGTTAGACGACGGGGTTATTACAGAGATAGCCGGGGTTTTAGAGGAAAAAATATTTGCTCCCGGTGAAACTATTATACTGCAAGGCGGGCAGGGGGAAGCGTTTTATATCATTTTGGATGGTAAGGTTGAAGTATTAATCAATACCGTAGGCGGGATGACACAAAAAGTTGCGGAACTTATAACAGGTAACTATTTTGGTGAGATGAGTTTATTGACGGGGGAACCTTGTACTGCAACGGTGCGTGCATTAAAAGAATCTGTCCTATTGGTGCTTAATAATAAAGCGTTTAGGAATGTGTTAGAGAAAACACCGTCGTTAGCTGATACTTTGGGCGCTGTACTTGAACAACGCGCAGCAAATTTAGAAGCGACTAAAGAAAACGTGCGGGTGGTGAAAGATAAAGTTGAGCGTCAAACGTTCTCACAGCGTATCCGCAACTTCTTCGGCCTCGGGAAGTAAGCCCGGTGTTATTCCGGTGAAAGAAGCACTTTTCTATAGATACAATAACGGGGAACTACACTGCGTATTGTGTCCGCATAATTGCATGATTACTGCCGGACAAACCGGGCGTTGCGGTGTACGTAAACGCACGGGGGATAAGTTGTATGCTTTAACCTACGCTACACACGCATCACTTGCTGTTGATCCAATTGAAAAGAAGCCGTTATACCATTTTTATCCGGGTAAAGGGATTTTGTCAACCGGGACTTATGGATGCAACTTCATATGCCGGCATTGTCAAAACTGGGAGATATCGCAAGTAAAGGACAAGCATAAACTAGAGACAATTAGAATCCTTACCGGTGAACAAATTGTTGAGTTAGCAAAACAGGAACGGTCTGTCGGAGTGGCTTATACATATAATGAACCGTTAATAAATTATGAATGGCTTTTCGAGATGTCAAAACTTGTGCATAAAGCCGGGATGGTTAATGTTGTAGTGACCAACGGGTTTATTAATAAAGAGCCGTTGAGTTGTTTGGCAGAACAAATTGACGCTGCAAATGTGGACTTAAAAGCGTTCAGCGAAGGGTTTTACCGTAAAATATGCGGTGGGGCATTAAAGCCTGTATTGAACAGTATTGAATCTATGTTGTCTTCGGGTATACATGTAGAACTTACGACGTTACTTATACCGGGACATAATGATTCCGCTGAGGAAATTGTGCAGCTCGTAAACTGGATTGCTAGGCTTGACAAAGCAATACCGCTGCATTTTTCGCGGTATTTCCCAAAGTATAAAATGGACATTCCTGTAACTGATGAGGAAACACTTATCCGTGCGTATGATATTGCAAAAACTAGGCTGGACTACGTGTACCTCGGTAATTATGGGGATGATAAGTACGGGAATACGTATTGTCCCGGGTGTAAGGCGCTTTTAATATCGCGGGTAGGGTATGAGATTGAGGTTAAAGGATTAACAGGGAAAAAGTGTACTTCGTGCGGGTATGAGGTAAATCTGATTATATGAACACCAATCGTGAACAACCGGTACCGTTGATACTAGCATCGGTATCGCCAAGGCGGAAGGGGATACTCAAAACTTTAGGATTGGCATTTATTGTTATGCCAAGTTCTGCATTGGAAGATTGTGATGCCAAAGAGCCTGCGGAGATAGTTAAAACTTTGGCATTGCGTAAAGCCAGGGCTATACTGCCGGGGGTTAAACGCGGGGTTATTGTGTCTGCAGACACTATTGTAGTAGTGGATAATGAAATTATTGGGAAACCAAAGGATTACCGTGATGCTGTAAGGATTCTGCGGAAATTAAACGGCAGTGTGCATAAAGTGTATACCGGTGTTGCGGTAATAGAAAAACCCGGTGGGTGTGTCCAGACAGGGGTTGAGGTAACAAAGGTTAAGATGCGAATGTTTACTGATGCTGAGGTATTGAAGCTCGCAAGAAAAAACAGGGACAAAGCCGGGGCGTATGCTATACAGGAAACCGATGATAAGTTTGTGGAATATATCCGCGGGGATTATTACAATGTTGTGGGGTTACCTAAAAAAATGTTAGTCCGTATGCTTAATAATACTATTTTAAACGTTCCGATAAAAACTCGCGGACTTTAACTTCTTTATTTATCTGGCGGTACCAATCTTCAAAAAACGCAGACATTCTTTCCTGTCGTAACTGGTTAACAAACTTTTCCTGTTCCTTCTGGTCCGGCATTTTTGTGCCAAACTTTTCACGCAGGGCAATACTTATCTCCGCAGGGGTCAGCGGGCCGGTGTTCTGCATAAGAATACGTACCAGTTTTGTGCGCATAATGTCTCTCCGGCGGTCTTCTTCAAATTCTATAGGTGTTGAGCGTTCATAACTTAGTACCTGTATATACGTGTTCCTGTCAAAAACACCGTTACGTTTGAACGCGTCAAAGGATTGGATGTACCGCGCAAGTTCTGCATCAGAAACAAAGATGCCGTACTTCTTTGCTTGCTGTACTAAAACTTCTTCCTGGATAAGTTCTCTCAGGACTTCTATCTGTAAACGTTTATCCGCATCTTCGGTGATGTCCTCGCCTTTTTCACGTATGTTTTTTTGGGCATTTCGGTAATAACGCGAAAATTTATCCTGTGATATTTTTGTTTTATCTACCATAGCGATAGCGTCGGCATCCCAGCCTTTAGTAAAAAAATAACTTCCGAACCCGATAAAGATACCCATCATAAAACCTATGCCTGTAATAATAAAAATAATTTTTTTGTATTTGTTTAAAAATTTTAACATACTGCCAAAACCCGGTTCCTTTCTGTATTCACCTAAACATAACTTGTTTTCGATAACAAATATGCTTTGACATAAACATATTAAACGTATATTATACATTTTTCTGTATTATCGTCAAGTAACGCGTTACGCTGGATGAAAGGTTGTATTAAAGTAGATGTTGAGCATATTGTTAAAACTTATATTAAACGTTTTTTTGTTCATAGTTGCGGGATTTATTTTTTCGTTGATAATAGGTAAACGTGAAAAAATTATTAAGTTCTTCATTAATTTTGCAATCTTTTTTGTTATTCCCGTTTTTATTTTTATTAATATGTGGACAACAAAAATTGATTTTGTTATTGCCGGAAAAATAACGGTACTTGCGATAGTAGTGCTTACTTCCGGTGCGGGATTAGCTGTGGTATTTTCTAAAATAATGAAGACTAAGTACTCCAGAACATGCCTGCCTATTTTTTTAATGAACTCGCGGTACCTCGCAGTGCCGGTTAATGGGTTATTACTCGGTCCGGAGGGTGTGGCGTATGCTGTGGTGTATGACGTAGTTATGACCTTATATAGCGCAACGGTTGGAGTGTCGCTTGTATTGGGGCATACCCGCGGGCTTGATCCGTACTCGCTGCCGATGATAATAAGTTCGGTATTGGGTTTTATCCTTAATCTCACAACTAATGCTTCAGCACCGGAGTTTATCTACATTATCGGCAAGTATATGTCAATGATAGTTCTGCCGTTAATGTTATTTTTTGTGGGATACCGTATAAGTATGGTGACAAAAGATACTTGGAAGCAAGCGTCGTTGGCAACACTGTTCCGTGTAGGAGGCGGGTTGGCGGTAGGATATTTAATGGTACTTTTATTGAACCTTACCGGCCCGGCACGCGGAGTGGGAATAATAACGTCAATAATGCCGTCAGCTGTCGCGAGTTATATATTTTCTGAAATTTATCATGCGGATGAAAAGTATGCCGCTGCAACAGTATCATTGAGCACGTTATTGAGTATGATCTACATTCCATTAATCGCGTGGCTGTTTAACGTTAGATAATCACGCTTCAGATAGTTGTGTATCGTAAGTTTTTGATTTATTATTGTTATTACGGTTTTGCTGCTGTTTATTTGCTGAACTATCAGCTGTCGCGCCGGTCAGTGTTGTTGAAGCTTGTTCTTGCACCATTGTGCAGTTGCCCTGGAATACCGCGCCTTCCGCAATCGATAATTTCGATGATTTAATATCTCCCTGGACATTGCCTTGAGTGTGGAGTTCAAGGTTAACAGTTGCTGTGAGGTTACCCTTAACTTTTCCGCCGACTATAATTTCTTTTGCTGTGATATTGCCATTCGCTATACCGCCTTCGCCAATTACAACGCCGTCTGCTAAAACTATTCCGCCGGACCATTTACCGTCAATCCTCAGCAATCCTTTGGTGTTAATATCACCTTTAATTTCTGTCTCCGGGCCAACGAAAGCGTCAACTTTATTTGGTGGTTCTTTTTTTGAAAACATTTAGTTAAAAATCCCCCATAAATTTATTAATGTTTACTTATATATAAATATTATATCTTAAAATGTAAAGTATAAACAACTACTATTTTTACGGAGTCCATACCGCTACAGAATTATTGCGTTTTCTCAAAGTAGTGCCTAAATCACGGGAAAGTGATGTGAATGTAGAGATTATTACCTCAGCTTCTTTGCCGGCTGCAATTCTGGGTTGAAACTGCCGGATTTTTATAGGATAAAATTGTATTTCCCTAACTTTTTTATTTTCCACAATTATTCTTGGTAACATAGCGTCACGGCTGATCTCCACAGGGGCGGAAAATACGAAGTTGCCGATACTGTAAACAACTGGTTTGCCCCGATATGTTTGAACGCCCTGGATTATGTGCGGATGATGGCCGATAACGATATCCGCGCCGTTTTTTATTGCCCATTGGCTGAGGAATTTTTGTGTCTCGCATGGCACAGCTTCACGTTCTTTACCCCAGTGGAAGATGGTAATAACAATATCCGCGTACTCCCTGATTGCCGCGATATCTTTCTTTATGTGGTTAGGATGTGAGAATGCCACCCCGGGTGTTGTTGAGGATGTTGCCCAGAATGAAGAAGGGTAAACATTGGAGTACGCAAGGAAAGCTATTTTGTTGCCGTTAACTGTGGTGATAACAGGTTTTCGTGCTTCCTTCAAACTCATCCCCGCGCCAATATACGCTATTTTGTTAGCTTTAAGGAATTCCAGTGTTTGCTCAAGTCCGGTATTGCCCTGGTCTTTAATATGATTATTCGCGAGGCACGCAAGGTCAACCCCTGAGATGGTTAAGGATTTGATACATCCGGGTTTACTGTGGAAAACATACTTTTTATCGGTTTGCGGAACACCTGACTCACACACAGGTGTTTCCAGGTTTACACATATATAGTCTGTTTTATTGAACAATTCCTGTACTCTGGCAAATGGGTATTCAACAGGGTAATCCGCAATACCGAACGTGTGATCAAAGAAAACGTCGCCTGTGATTATAATACTTGCAGTAGCAGTGGTGATCGTAATACCCGAATTGTTTTGCGCAAGTAGTGGATTCAGTAACAATGCGTTTATGGTTATGAATATCAGCAGTGTTGTTGATACAACACTTAGTTTCACTGTTTGATAAACCTGCCCGGGTTTATGGATTGACCTCCAACACGTACTTCGTAATGTACGTGTACACCTGTTGCAGTGCCGGTATCGCCCATATACGAAATTGCCTGGCCGCGTTTAACAATTTGTCCCGTTTTCACTAGTATTCTGGAATTATGCCCGTATATTGTTGTGAACCCAAACCCGTGCTCTATAACTACAACTTTACCATAGCCGCTCATCCAGTCGGCTAGTTTGACAATACCATCTGCTGTAGCGCGTATCGGTGTTCCTTTAGAATTAGCGATGTCTAACGCCGGATGGAAATCGTTGAAATGCCAGATTGGATGTATACGCGAACCAAACCCTGATGTTATCCTGCCGTAACAAGGCCAGATATTGGGTGTAGCCTGGAATAAATCGTGTTGTTCTTTTATAAACGATTGTATTTCTTGGTAACTGGATATAGTATCCCGGATTTCATCTTTTAAGGTTTTTACCTGGCGGTTGATATCTTCATCAGTCATTTCATGAAGTTTGTTCTGTACTCTCTGATCAAGTACACGCTGATCATCAACTGACGGGCCACCGGAACCATTATCACTGTATTTTTCAATAATTTCCTGGCGGGAACGCATCTTGAGTAACCCACGTAAATCGTTGTCAATCTCACGTACATGTTCCAGCATCTCACGGGATTTATACACTTCTTTCGCAAAGTATACAGTTTTTGCCTGTAAAACAAGATTACTGCCTTTAAGCATCCAGTAATCCACTTCACGAATTGATAAGTACATTGCCCAAGTGGTGAGGCTTATCCATAAGACTGAAAGAAAACCGCAGAATGCTACTGTAAAGTTTAAATGAATAGGTTTTGTGCTGTTATGCGGGATAAATACAATAGTTAATGACCGGCTTAACTTTTTAAATATGCTTTCTTTCTTCTTTTTCGGTACTTTACTTATAATCATTAAACCTCGCTAGTCTTCCCGTTCCCAAGTCTAGTATTTATTAAATACAACAACATAACTTTTAAACAACGAACGGCAATCATTAATTTTATACTATCCACCAAAAAGTTGTCAAGGATAAAAATGAACTTTTTATATTATTGATTATATACATATTATTTATATAATTATGTTTTATGGAAATGGATAAAGTTTATAACCCAAAGAGTATTGAAGAAAAATTCTCTCGCCAGTGGGTGGAGGATAAAAGGTTTCATTCAGTTCCCGATAATGATAAAGGGCGTAACTGGGTGATTGTAATCCCACCGCCGAACGTTACCGGCGCGTTGCATATGGGCCATGCATTGAATAATACGTTACAGGATATTATTATACGTTGGCATAAGATGATGGGACATAACGCTCTATGGGTTCCCGGTACTGACCATGGGGGTATTGCCACACAAAACGTTTATGAACGTGTACTTAAGGAAAAAGGTAAAACCAGGTACAATCTTGGGCGTCAAAAATTTGTTGAAGAGATGAAAGAGTGGTCAAGTACAACCAGCGGGACAATCATCGGACAGTTGAAACGTCTTGGTTGCGCGTGTGATTGGGACCGTTTACGGTTTACTATGGATGATACTTGCGCGAAAGCTGTAAATGCCTCGTTTGTTGAGTTGTTTAAGAAAAAACTTATCTACCGTGGCCGCCGGATTGTTAATTGGTGTCCCCGGTGCCACACAGCACTTGCGGATATTGAAGTGGAACATAAGGAAAGTAAGGGTAAGCTATGGTATATAAGATACCCGTTTGTTGATAACCCGACTGACGGTATAATTGTGGCTACCACCCGGCCGGAAACAATGCTCGGTGATACCGCTGTAGCGGTAAACCCTAATGATGAACGGTATAAAGATAAAATCGGGAAATATGTGGAGTTACCTTTAGTAAAACGAAGGATCCCGGTTGTTGCGGATAGTGTTGTGGAGTCAAGTTTTGGTACCGGTGCGGTAAAAGTAACACCGTCACATGATGCTGTGGATTTTGAGATAGCTGAACGCCACAAACTTAAGCATATACGTATTATGACATTAAAACTTACCAGCCAGCCCGATACGGCAGCAGCGGCGGCGAATAGCGGCGGCGTTGAGATGTCAATGGAAGCTGACCGTGTCTACGCGTATGATAGTAACGGTACAGAACAACCGCCGGAATACCGTAAGCCTATAAGATATACCGGATTAGCTCCGGTAAAGTGCCGGGAAATTGTGGTACAGGACTTAATCGCTTTAGGTGTGCTTGTGAAAGAGGAAGATTATAAACTTTCCGCAGGGGAGTGTTACCGTTGCAGTAATGTGGTTGAACCGCTTGAACTGGAACAATGGTTTTTGAATACTCAGGAGATGGCATCCCGCGCAGTGAAAGCTACTGAGGATGGTGAAGTAAAGTTTTATCCGGACTCCTGGGAGAAACCGTACCTCACATGGCTGGATAACCTCAAGGATTGGTGTATCTCGCGGCAGATATGGTGGGGACATAGAATACCTGTGTGGTACTGTACCAAGTGCAAGGGCGGGTATATCAATGTACATTTTAAGACTGATGAAAAAGGGCAGACCGGGATTACAACTGCCAAAAATAAGAATGTTACCGGCGGGACTATAAAGTATTTGTTGGATAACGGCGTGCCGTTTGAGAATATAGAAAAAAATGCTGAGAATATTTTCTTATCCCACGGCGTTTTGGAGATGAAAGAAGGCGTGTATGCCGGGGAGAATCATCCGGAGAAGTGTGATGTGTGTGAATGCGAGAATTTTGTGCAGGATCCTGATGTATTAGACACATGGTTTTCTTCTGCGTTATGGCCGTTTTCTGTGTTTGGTTGGCCTCAAACTGGTGAGGAAATGAAATATTACTATCCAACCTCGGTTCTGGTAACGGCATACGAGATTTTGTATCTATGGGTTGCGCGGATGGTAATGATGGGTTTAACATTCCAAAAAACTGTTCCGTTCAAACATGTGTATGTCCATGGGATTGTACGGGATATACACGGTAAAAAAATGTCAAAATCGTTAGGGAATGTTATTAACCCTTTGAGTATGATGGAAGAATATAGTACTGATGCATTAAGGTTTTCACTGGCAATGGCATCCACACCGGGGCGTGACCTTCAGTTATCAGAAGATAGTTTTATAGGTGCACGGAATTTTGTTAATAAACTATGGAACGCCACACGGTTTGTGATGATGAATATCGAAGATTATGATTCAGATGATTGCGTCTATTTTTCTCAAAAAACGTTGGCTAATAATATGGACCGCTGGATTACCGGGAAGTTTAAACTAGCAATGGATGGTATAATGCAGCACATGCTTAGTTACAATATCGCGGAAGTTGCAAAGATTGCGTATGATTTTGTATGGCACGATTTCTGTGATTGGTACCTCGAACTCGTAAAACCGCGTATCGGTAAGGATGTTACAAGCCCTGCTGATAAAGTTGTTGCGCAAAAAACGTTGATCCGTATATTGATAGGTATTACGCAGGTATTGCATCCGGTTATGCCGTTTATAAGTGAAGAGATTTACCGGATCGTTAAGGCTAAAGTTGATAAAAACAACAAATGGCCTGTTAACCTGTTACAAACACGGTGGCCGGTGTTTACGGATGCTGATACTGAAAGTATAGACGCGTATAAACGGTTAAGCCGTGTGGATTATGATATTGTTAATTCATCTGTTATAGAAGATACCCTTATTGCGCATGCGATTAAGGAAATGCGTGTGCTGCAAGACGTGGTTACTGCTGTTCGGACGGTAAGGTCAGAACTTAATGTCCCGCCCGGGAAAAAGGTGGAAGTACATATCTGTGTGCATGAAACCTTCAAGGAGATTGTTATTAACCGGGAAAATGGGAATATCGCGTTTCTTACCCGAGCGGATAAGGTTGTTATAGGTGATAATATCGTAAAACCTGAGAAATCAGCTGCTGCTGTGGTTGAAGGGATTGAAGTTTTTATTCCGCTTGCTGACCTCATAGATTTTGAGAAGGAAAAGGTTCGGCTCACGAAGGTGGTAAAAGAGTTGGAGGCTGAACTACAAAAAATTGACGGGAAGTTGAGTAACCAGAATTTTATTACCAGAGCAGTTCCCGCGGAAGTTGTAAGGGTACGTAAACTACGTGAAGATACAGCACAGAGGTATGAGCGTATAAAAAAGAATCTGGAAGTATTATAACTAAAGGCTGGGGTGAATAATGAGTACAAATGTGCGGAAGATACGGGTAGAAAAAAATGTGTTAAAACACGCCGAAGGGTCGTGTATGTTTCAGATGGGGAATACAAAAGTTTTGTGTGTCGCGACGGTATCAAAATCCGTACCGCCTTTTGCGGAGGAACGCGGGGAGGGATGGGTTACTGCTGAATATTCAATGCTGCCCCGTGCGGGGAAGGAAAGAAGTTCGCGCCAGCGGCTCGCGTCATCCGGGAGGACAAAAGAAATTTCTAGGTTGGTTGGCCGTGCATTACGCGCAGTGGTGGACCTAAAGAAACTGTATGGGTTCTCGGTAATGATTGATTGTGATGTTATCCAGGCGGATGGCGGGACACGTACAACATCGGTTAACGGTGCGTTTATTGTGTTGGTCCAGGCATTACGCGCAATGGTGAAGTCCGGAGAACTTAAGAAACTGCCGGTGCGTGACTATATCGCGGCGGTAAGTGCGGGGTATGTCGACGGTAAGCCTGTGCTTGACCTCTGCGCAAAAGAGGATAATAATGCGGAAGTTGATATGAACTTTGTGATTACCGGCCACGGGAAGTTTGTGGAGGTACAGGGTACCGGCGAGAAAAACGCGTTTACCCGTGCACAGTTAAACTATATGCTTAACCTCGCAAGAAAAGGTGTTCGGCAGATTATTAAAGTTCAAAAACGTATCGCCGGGAAGTTGAGATAATCTTTTCCATAATCTTATAAAATGAAAACAATCGTTATTGCTACACGTAACAAAGATAAACTTGTTGAGATTAACCGTATACTTTCCGGTTTGCCGTTTGAGATAAAATCAGCGCTTGATTTCCCAAACATCCCGGAAGTTGTGGAAGACGGGGATACTCTGGAAGCTAATGCCATAAAGAAAGCGCAGGTAGTACATGAACATACCGGTCTTATTTCATTAGCAGATGATACAGGGTTGGAAGTTGAGCTTCTCAATGGCGCGCCGGGGGTGTACTCTTCAAGGTTCGCCGGGTCTAATGCAACTTATGAAGATAATGTCCGTAAACTTCTTGATGTAATGAAATCCGCATCAATTGATGAACGCGGGGCAAGGTTCCGTTGCGTTATAGCTATTGCGGGATATAAATCTGAACCCGTTATTGTCGACGGTATATGCCCGGGGTATATTAGTTCATCTCCGCGGGGTAACCAGGGGTTTGGGTACGATCCTGTGTTCTACCTCCCGCAGTACGATAAAACATATGCCGAACTTGGGTTAGACGAAAAAAACAGGATCTCACACCGGGGCATTGCGCTTAAAAATGCTCTAGTGGTACTCCGTGAAATGTGTGATAAGTAAATTACAAGTTCAGAAGTATGCTATGAGCGATAGCATTATTGACGTGTAAATAATAATCGTATAGAATTTATTTATAGTATGATATAGAAAAGATTCGGGGCGTAGCGCAGTTGGCTAGCGCACATGGTTTGGGACCATGGGGTCGTCGGTTCAAGTCCGACCGCCCCGATGCTTATCGGACAACTGTAATGGTTCCCTGAAACTTTTTATCTTTGTATTGATATTGATAAATATAAATACCGCTTGGGACATAAGATCCGCTGTCGTTTGTTCCATCCCAGTTGTCAGAATTGCTTAATTCCCTAATTTTAATTCCCGATAATGTGAAGATGTTTATTTTGACATTAGTGTTCTGAATGCCTTTGAATAATATTTTGTTTCCACTGTTCGTATTACCGATTAGCAGAACTTTTTCTTTCGGGCGCAATTCTTCTCCGCTCGCTGCTTGTTTTTCGAAAGTGCCGGAATAAGTTGTTCCCTGGTTATTAGCAAGGTCGAAAAGGTTAATATTGTATGAATAACTGTCATCACTGACTAATTGACCTGTACTGTTATTCCCGTCCCATTCAAAACTGTTTATACCTGCGGGTTTTAAATTGTCAGATTCAATAACCTTTACAACGTTTTTGTTGGAGTCCAGAATTTTTATGGTGACATAACAATCCTCGTTTAAAGTGTATGCCACAGAAATACTATCTTGTTGCCCATCGCCGTCCGGGCTGAAGGTTGATGTATTAAGCGTAATTTTGTTGATTATCGGGTTAACAGTATCATACTTTAATTTGAATAATGTTTTAGAGCCTGAACGGTTATTTGCAATATCCCATGTACAGATACGTAAATAGTATGGTAAGTTAGCTGTCATACTTTCAGTTATTTCATAACTGTTTACAGTTGTGTGCGGGATATCCTGATTATATCCCGGGTCTGCGGTACTGTTTGTACCCCAGTAAATAGTATATCCGCTAACCCCTGTATCCATATCAATCGCGTCACCCCATTCAAAATATGGCATAGAAGTAATGTTCTCGCTGGTTCCATTATTAAACTCAATGTCTCTGGTACTGTTATTCCAGCAGCGGGTCCAGGTAGGGTTATACGGCGGTACAGTGTCTTCACCGGAGATTGAGTTTACCAATAAAACCGTTTCATTACTATAGGCGGAAGATGCAGAACCGTTTACTGCTTTTACCCGGTATGAATATGTTGTTCCGGCAGTCAAGCCCGAGTCAATATAACTTGCAGTGTTACTGCTGATCACAGCAATTTCTTGGTAATTGTTCTGATCAATACGTTTACGTTCCAGCCGGAAGTTGGTTTCATTATCAGAATTATCAGTCCATGAAACTTGCGCTGCAGTTGATGATAGTACGATTCCAGTCAAACCGGTAGGAGTTAACGGCGGATTCTCAGTGGCGTTACTGGGAGGCAGAGCAACGAGCTTGATCTCATTGCTATACCCCGAGTTTCCTGTTATATTATAGGCATATACGCGATAGTAATAAGTAGAGGAGGAAGATAAACCGTTATTATTGTATCTCACGGTATTGCTGCTTATTACTACAACTTCGGTATATAATCCGTTTTCCGGTTTACGTTCAACCTTGAACCCTGTCTCGTTATCAGAATTATCGGTCCACGATATTTGTACTGAGGTTGATGATAATGCTACACCGGTCAATCCGGTTGGAGTATCAGGTACTGCAGCAGGTGCTGAGAAAAGTTTTAGCATGTATTCCGGTACCCATCCTTCCAAAGAGCTATATTTAATTTTCCACCAATAAATGCCTTTGGTATATATACCGTTAATAGGATGAGTTAAAATAGTAGAGTTTGTACTGCTGGAAGTATAGCCAAGATACCCGAAATTTGTACCCGGGCCAAGGTACAGCCGTGTATTGGCGGTACTGACGATAATATCGCCGGTCACAAATTTACTGGATTTATCAGTAGTTACATAAGCCATCATCAGGCCATTACCGACATTACGTTCACCCGTAGTGTCCGAAGGGTCGTTACGCATCGAGCCGTCCAGCCAAAAAGTTGAGGATCCGCCGCCATCGCAGTTCATCGCTTCTTTCGCCTGTAATGAATTGATTAAAAACTGCGATATTTGTTGTAATGTCATGCCTATGCTGATAGATGTTCTCCCGTCATTGACTACAAAGTAAATATAAGTATCGTTCCACGCGATTACGGTGCGTGGTTGAGGATTTGGGCTCAACTGGGAATCACTGATATTTCCGTTACGCAGTATCCAGCCATACCCGCCCGTGATGAAATCTACGTTAGAGAAATCGTTCCCGGCATGATATGTTGTTGAGGGAGTTATACTAAGTTTTATCTTTATCGTATCACCGATATGGCATTTTGTGCTTAACAACGTACTGGCAGTTCCGTGGCCTGATAAAACGAACCCGTCGTATGGTATAGGAGCAGAACTTTTTCCTGATAGCCGGACTTCTTTAACTATACCGGAAACTTCCGTGTTTGCACGAAGGGGTGTGGTGACATTACCTACGATTACTTCAGTTCCATAAATACCCGTAAAAGTTGCAGTATCGTAATGGCATGTATATAGTATTAGCTGGTTTGTAGAACGGACTGTGTTTTGGTTACTGATTGTTGCAGTAGAATTATCCGCAAACGTTACTTTCCCGGAGGATGTGTATAATAACTGTGTTCCGCTACTTATATGGTCAACAAACATTGTTTTGTCGTGGTTATATATAAAGGAACGCTGTCCGCCTGCCCAGTAATCAATACGGTCGATATATGTACCATCTAACATCATACCGTCTTTAACAGTCCCGTTACTTAAGAAATAACCGCCATTTATAGCTGCGATGATATGGTACCGTTCTCCTTTATGGTTAATAGTATCTTCATACCGTGTGACCATTTTACTTACAGTTTCTGCACCGGAACGTATCTCGCCGGTGCCAATCATCGCGCCTAATTTAAGATTAGCCTGGCTTCGGAGCATACGGGAAACAAATATTATATTAGGCCCGGTGACTGTAAATTTTTGGTAGTCAATCCCAGGAGCGATTTGCGTCCATGCAGAGTGTGCTGTCGAAGGGAAACATAGAAGGAATACTAGTAATAGTATTATCATAGTTTTATACCTGAGGATATGCGATGCGATCCCCCGGACGATTCTATCTGCGACGGGATGGAATATGCGTAATCTATTTTTAGCATTACACTTCCTATTTTCTTATAGAACCCTGCCCCCAGGGTTGTTTCAGCCGGATTATATCCTATGCGGAATGCTATGCTGTTTTTAAACACAAAGATTTCTGTACCTAACGCGAAATCAATATGGTTTTGGGAATAAATAACTTCAAAAACTGGTTTTATTGTTTCAAATAATGTCGAGTTATTAATCGCGAAATTTATACCGCAACGTATTTCCATCGGTAAGACATCCGCACTTGCTATTCCTAGGTCGGGTTCGTTGAAATTACGTACGACAAGTGCTGTGGTACAGAGTGGGACAGGTTGGTAAGTTAATCCTAAATCAAGGGCATTCGCGTATTTGCTATTAGCAATTTCTGATGAACTGAGGTACTCGGTGTTGATTCTGTATCCCAAATACTTCATGGTCAACCCCAGTGCTAAGGGTGTTGTGGTATTAAACTTATATCCTGCTGAGACTGCGTATATCTCTTGGGTATATATATCACTGTTGGTAAGTGACGCCCATGCAAAGCATACAGTAGTTTTCATGAGGCCCATGTGTCTTGCATATCCAAAGTAGTTGTAGCCTATGTCAATATCAGTGAATCCGGTGTAAGGTTTACCGTACATAAAAGTAAACTCTTGGGTGTTTACATAACTTAAGCCTGCAGGGTTCCAAAAAACTGCGTCAACTGTATCTGCCAAACTGGAAAAACTTCCTGCCACACCGGCAGCGCGTGCACTGTAGTTGTTCTCAAATATTATGGAATACACTGGTTCTATTGTAAAAAAAAATATTGTGAATACTGTTACAACTATCTCTTTCATATTTTTTATTAAGTCTAATTATACTATTATTTCTATAATTAATATGTGTTAATTCTTTAAAAAGGAGGGTTAGTATTATGAAACCTGCTGAAATGATATGGGCATACTTGATACATATAAGCTATAACATGTGGTGCGACTGTGATGCTCCGGAACTTAATAAAATGAGTTTTGCGAAGTACAGTCCTTCCCTGCGTTGCGATGATAGTTTGTGGAATGATGTTACCTCGGAGCTTTCAAAAACTGGGATGAATATGTTGATCATCGACCTTGGGGATGGGATTAAGTATGAAAGCCATCCTGAGATCGCAGTGGAAAACGCGTGGCCCGTAGAGAAACTTAAAACTGAACTTATACGGTTGCGTAAACTAGGCCTTGAACCCATACCTAAACTAAACTTTTCTACCTGCCACGATGCGTGGCTTGGGAAGTATTCACGGATGGTATCGACAGACATCTACTACGGTGTATGTAAAGACCTTATCGACGAAGTAGTAAGTATTTTTGGTAACCCTCGGTTTTTTCATCTTGGGATGGATGAAGAAACTGCTGCTCATCAGAAGTATCATAAATACGCGCTTGTGAGGCAGTACGATTTATGGTGGGACGATTTGTATTTCTATATCGCGCAGCTTGAGAAACATAATGTTCGGCCTTGGGTGTGGGCCGATTATATCTGGCATTACGAAGATGTATTCTTAAATAAAATGCCGAAAACTGTGTTACAAAGCAACTGGTATTACGGGTTAGACTTCGGGGATACTATTCCACCCGCAGTGAAAGCGTATAACATACTTGAGAAACATAAGTACGACCAGGTACCCACGGGAAGTAATTATTATATCGGGAAAGAAGAAAATTTTGTTAAGACCGTGGATTACTGCAAAAACGCTATCTCACAGCAGTACTTAAAAGGATTTATGCAATCTGTCTGGAGGCCGACACTGGAACCTACCCGTGATCGGCATTTCAACGGGATCGAATGTATGGTAGATGCTAAGAAACGGTTTTTATAACAAGTATTTCTTTTAAAAAGATTCTTTAAGAATTATTTGTATATTAATTCTTTCATAAATTGACCTTCAGGTATAGTATCGTATACAATAATAGTGCTATTAATTCGGGGCGTATTTGTAATATGAATGCGGGGTTGGTGTTGGGTAATTATGCGTTTATTGATAGTCAAAATTTAAACTTATCAATTCGTTCTCAGGGTTGGAAACTTGATTTCCGGCGATATTTGGTTTATCTAAAGGATAAATATAATGTCTCCAAAGCTTTTATATTTATTGGATATTTAGAGAGTAATAATGATTTATATACTGCGTTAAGAAGATTTGGGTATACGTTAATTTTTAAACCTGCCTTATATCTTCCGAACGGGCAAATAAAAGGGAATGTTGACGCAGAACTTGTTCTCCATGCCATGATAGAATATCATAACTATGAAAAAGCAGTTATTGTTACTGGCGACGGCGATTTCTGGTGTTTATTAGAATACCTTGTGCAAAACAATAAATTGTTGAAGTTGATGATTCCGGATAAAAACAAGTATTCGTCGTTACTACGTAAATTCGCAGATTGGTCAGTTTATATGAACTCATTACAAAAAAAGTTGGAATTGCGATAAATGAAAAGGGAGACATTGACCTTCGGACAAAACCTTAGGTGCGGTCTCCCATCGTGATTGCTAACTAGTTATATTTATAACAAACAATACATATTTTGTCAAATAAGATTTCAACCTAAATTTTTGTTGAATTGACCTTTTAATATGAATCATATAAAATAAATGATTATGCGAACAAAACAAGATATTATTGATGCAATACAGCAAACTGCGAAAGAGAATGATGGTAAGCCATTAGGTATCAGTAGATTTACAAAAGAAACAGGTATAACTAGCTATGAATGGAAACAATATTGGCCTAGGTTTGGCGATGCGCAAAAGGAAGCCGGGTTTATTCCAAACCAACTTACGGGTGCTTACCCTGACGAATTTCTAATTAAAAAACTAATTAATGTTATGCATAAATTAAAAAAATTCCCAACTAATGATGAGCTTCGCATAGAAAGATACAATGACATTAATCTTCCAAGTTGGCAAGTCTGCTTTTATAAATATGGTTCAAAGAAAGAACTTGCGAGAAAAATATTTGAATATTGTACAACTAAAAACGGTTATGACGATATTATTGGAATGTGCAAACCAATTCTTGAAAAATCCAATGCAGTAGATGATATCGATAATTCAAATGTCAATCAGAAATTGGGTGAAGTATATCTTTTTAAGTCAGGCCGATATTACAAAATTGGAAAAACCAATGATTCTGTAAGGCGTGGAAGTGAAATCCGGATTCAACTACCCGAAAGGACGAACTTAATTCACTCAATCAAGACTGTTGACCCAAGTGGTGTTGAAGCATACTGGCATAAACGTTTTGAAGCGAAAAGAATGCAGGGAGAATGGTTTGATTTAAGTTCTGCTGATGTAAAAGAATTTAAACGTTGGAAACGAATAGCCTAAGCTTGAAAATATTTGGACTAAAGAATATTTGGAAATTAGTAGGCATATCTAACGCAAATTATCACCTGTTAAAACAAGATCAGTCAATTGCGGCCAAGGCCTATTTCATGGATACCACAAATACGTTGAGTTAATAGAAATATATAATCTAAATAAAGTAAAATTATTTGTGGAAGATTAATGGGAGGGGCGTTAAAAATGAGTAAAGTATTTCTAGGCCTTATCTGCGGGTTGGTATTTGGAATTTTGGACGTGTTATTAATGATACCGTTAAAGTACGAAAATAACCGTAAACGCGTAGAAGCAATGTCCTCCGCGTTTATTGAACGGTTCATGATAGGATTACTGATTCCGATGGCAGACTTTGGCGTGCATCCTGCGTTAACAGGGTTGGCGTTAGGGTTCGGGTTCAGCGTTCCCACTGCTATAATAACACGGGTATATGCGCCGATCATTGGGATGGGTGTTGTTGGCGGCGTGGTGATAGGATTTATTGTAAAAGCGGTATTAGGGTAACAGGTGATTTGATATGAATATACAAGATATTGTCATTCCGTTTACGAACCATCCAAAATTGTTTGTGTTCACTATTGGATTGTATATACTATGCGTTCTTGTCGGGATGTTGTTAAAAAAACAGTTACCCAAAAAATTTGTGGAATTCATACATAACGCAGATACTGGAAAAGCCGGGCAGACGGAGAAAATATTTGGTAAGTATCGCGAGGGTGTGAAGGAAGGTAAGCCCGTAGTAATGCTTAAATGCGCGGGGATTGTGTTTGTCATGAATATGTTTGGTAATTTGATGAACACGTTTTTTTGTATTTTTGTATTACCCATTGTTCTTACATTGATTTATACCGGTGTGGTACAAGGGATTGCGTTTACTGAGATTAAGAAAGGCACAACCCGCTGGTCCGGGATTTTATACATCATAATCGGCGGGCTTGAATGGCTTACCTACCCACTGGCGTACTACGCGGGTTTACTCATCCCTGCTGCTGTGTTCTTTGGTATATTTGACATAACCCTGATGATAGGTAATCTTGTTGCCGCAGGGGTAGATATGTTAAAAGTGTATTTAATAATCACAGTGGTACTGTTTATCCAGGCACCGCTTGAGTTGTTGTACGTACGTAAAGTGTTACAGTCGGGCGGTAGCGGGATACCGTTGGAACCGTATTGAGGTTGGGGAGAGATGTGTTTTGGAAAAGTTTAGGAAACACGGTACAAAACCGTACAAAATTGTGGCGCTCCACGGCGGGCCCGGTGCGGTGGGCGATCTTTATGACGTTGCTGTGACGGTTGCGGGATGGGACATCGCAGGCGTGATGGAACATTTGCAGTCCGCAAAAAATATCAACGGGCAGGTCGAAGAACTTCACTCAATAATTTCTAAAGAAACTGCTGCTCCGGTAACACTGATCGGGCACTCCTGGGGTGCGTGGCTCGGATGGATATATACTGCACGGTATCCTGAGGACATCGCAAAACTTGTGTTGGTCAGCAGCGGCCCGTTTGAACAAAAATATGTGGATTCTATAATGTCAACCCGTCTCTCACGGATGAAGGAAGACGAGAAACTGTTTGTTCAAGATTTTCTTAATCGTTTTAATACCAAGAAAAGTGGTAGTACCAAAAACACCACGGATAAAGTTATGTTAACAAAATTCGGAAAGTTTATGGAATCCGTTGACGCATACGATCCAATTATTTTGTTAAAACCCAAACGACGATCGTTGGTGTCTGCAAGTAACGGCGAGGTTAACCCCGCAGTGTACGCAAAAGTTTGGAAGGAAGCTGAGAAACTGCGCCGTACTGGCAAATTACTTAATTACGGGAAGAAAATCAATTGCCCCGTTGTTGTGATCCACGGAAACTACGACCCGCATCCGTTTCTCGGAGTGAAAAAACCTCTGAAAAAAGTGTTAATTCCCGAAAAAGTCGAGTTTCATCTCCTCAAAAAGTGCGGGCATAAACCGTGGATCGAACGCCAGGACAAAGATAAGTTTTTAAAACTTATTAAACAGATAATAAGTTAATAGATATCATCTTGCCAAGAATTGCATAATTTAATAGCATTATTACAAATGGATAATACAAAACGGTTTCAAAACACAATGGCATTCAAGCCTGTTGACCGTCTGCCGGTAATCGAATGGGCTTCGTGGTGGACAAAAACAGTTAATCGCTGGTATACTGAAGGATTACCTGTAGAACTTAAGGATGTGTTTGACATCCGTGAATACTTTGGGCTTGATCCATATCGCCAGCACGTATTCCCGGGGATGAGGCCGTCGTATAAAAAGGAACTACTTCCTGAACACCAGGCGGTGACTGATATGCAAAGCTATCTTCGGGTGAAACCGTACTTGTATTCTGATAAACCGTTTAATCCTGAGGTGTTACAGCAGCACGATGAACTCCAGAGACAGGGGAAGCTGGTTATATGGTTGAGTTTTGAAGGATTTTTCTGGTTTCCTCGTAAACTTTTCGGGATTGAACAGCATTTATACGCGTTCTATGATTATCCTGATGTTATGCATGCGATCAATAATGATTTAGTAGAATATAACTTTCGTGTGCTTGATAGTATCTGTAAGGTATGCAAACCTGACTTCATGACATTTATGGAAGACCTGTCATACAACCACGGGCCGATGTTGTCTCACGGGTTGTTCAAAGAATTTTTAGTTCCCTACTACAAACGCATAGTCCCGCGGTTGAAAGATTATGGTATTGTTCCTGTGATTGATTCCGACGGTGATATTACCCAGCTGATTCCGTGGTATGAAGAAGTTGGGATCGATGCGTTCTTACCGTTAGAACGCCAGGCTGGGGTGGACCTTGCAGCGTTACGCGTAAAACATCCTCGGGTGAGGTTCATCGGTGGATATGATAAGATGGTAATGAAACACGGTGAAGCTGCAATGCGTACAGAGTTTGAACGCCTGTTACCTGTTATGAAACAAGGCGGGTATATACCGTCGGTTGATCACCAGACACCGCCGGAAGTGTCAATAGAGAATTATAAAATATATGTACGGTTGTTACGCGAATACTGTGTTAAAGCAGCTGAATAATCTTTCCGAAATTGTAATCCTCAAAAATGATAAAATATCTGTTTGTTAATGAAAAAGAAAGTATGGTGTAAATTTAGATTATGGTAAAAACTAAAAGTACGGTATTCACTGCGGAACGTGTATCAATTGCACGTGAGAATATCGCGATGTACAAATGGGCGAAGGATATTAAAGATAAAACTGTCGCAAACGCTGCGAAGTTCGTGAACGCATCGCCCGGTTGTTTGTGGGAACTAGCGACTCCTCAACCAATTCCGCGCGGGATCACGGTCAACCTTGAGAAAGGGTGTCCAAACTGCGGCAACAAAATTAACTGTTACGGTAATTATCCCTGGAAAATCGATGTGTTTAACAAACCGTGGAAAATCGAATGTCCTTCCTGCGGAGAAGTGTTCCCTAAAAACGATTTTGCAAAGTTTTATGAAAGCGGGAGACGCAACAGCCCCACCGGCGAGTTTGAATATGAGAAAGCGGACCGTTCGTTGTTGTTCAATACCGACCATCCCAACCCGACGGATCCTTTACACACCTACGGTGTGGATGATACGTTTGGATGGAAGGATAAGGACGGGACCACGTACCGTTTCCTCGCATACTACGGCCATTTTGGCACGTGGAGTACGGTGCTGAACGGGTTGACTGAAACGAGTTATGCGTACATTTATAACGGAGACAGCAGTTACGCCCGTATCGCACTAACCCTTCTTTACCGCATTGCAACGCTATACCCCGGGATGGACTACGGATACTGGGCGAACCACGGGTGTTTCAACAGTGACGGCGGATCAAAAATGGGGAAAATATTCGGGCGTATATGGGAAACCGGTACTGCGTCGATACTGCTTAACGCGTACGACGCTGCATTTCCTGCGTTGTCCGATCCGGAATTATGCAAGTATTTGTCTAATAAAACAGGGCGGGTAGTCGACGCAGTAGCAATCCAGAAATTGATAGAAAAAAATGTTGTTCACGAAATACATGACGGGATTATCACCCAGCGGATAAGAGGGAATGAAGGCATGCATCAGCACTGTATGACCTTAGCTGGGGTAGTGCTCGACGATCCGGAAGTTACTGATGAATGGCTTGACTGGATCTTCCAACCGAGTAAAATCGTGGATGACAAACTTACCGGTGGGAATATGCAGCATATTTTTGATGAGAAAGTTGATGACGACGGTATGGGTAATGAAGCGTCGCCGGGATATAACGGCATCTGGCGTGTGATGTTCCGCAGTATATCCGAGGTTTTGGAGCATTATCCCAGGTATAAGAAACATAGTTTTATTGGAGAACCAAAGTATAAACAAATGTTTCTAGCTCCGGTAAGGTTAACTTGTATTGACAAGTATTGCCCGAATATCGGGGACTGCCATCGTACGGGTTGTACCGGCACTGCCGGTGCCGGAATCGGGGATATGTTATACGCTTATCGCGTGTTTGGAGATGATGTATTTGCGCAGTTGGCGTATTATCTTAACAATAACTCTGTTGAAGCGTTGTACGAAACTGTGTTTGATCCCGACCCGGAAATTGTTGCACATAAGGTTGAAAACGTGATAAATACCCGGGGAGAGTATGTCTTCAAAACTGACAGCCTACCGAGTTATGGTTGTACAATCTTGCGGTCAGGGAAAGGCGAGAACGCGCGGGCTGTGTCGTTATACCACGGCCGTAATACCGGGCATGGGCATAAGGATACGTTGAATATCGAGCTTTTTGCTCATGGGCTAAGTTTAATGCCCGATCTGGGATATCCGGAATACGCAACAGTATGGGCTCCGCGTGCTGAGTGGACAACTAATACTATCAGCCATAATACCGTGGTGGTAGATAAAAAGAAGCAGGAGAATAATGTTGTTGGCAACCTGCAGTTTGTGATGGACGGCAATGGTGTACATGCTGTGGAAGTGACCGCACCAGCGGTGTATCCGCAAACATCTCTTTATCAACGCACTGTTGTTATGGTTGACGTGTCGGATACACAATTTTATATAGTTGATATTTTCCGTGTAAAAGGCGGGAAGGATTGTGTTTATAGCCTCCATGGTGCGGAAGGTGAGGTTGTGACTGAAGGATTGAACATTATTACACAAACCAGTGGGACATTAGCTGGTGAAACCGTTCCTCCTTACGCTGACCTCGGAGGAATAAAGGATAAGTGGAATACCGCAACGGGTTACCAGTACTTGTACAACATCTGCCGGGATAAACAGCCGTCAAAAATTCCAGTAGTCGAATGGAAAATCGTGGATACCTGGAAGTGTTTGAAGGAACCTAAAGATGTTCGGTTACGCGTGACATTGTTGTCACCACCGGGAGAAGTTATCCTCGCGCAGGGCGACCCGCCGAGAAACAAGGTTGGCAACCCGCGGAGGTTGTGGTACCTCCTCTCGCGCCACGAAGGGGGTGAAACAACGTTTGCGTCGATAATCGAACCGTACATTGGTGGTATGCGCGTGGTGGATACGGTTACGCGTAAGGATAACGGTGATACTGTTGAGCTTACGGTGAAAACAGTTGACGGTAGGGTGGATACGATTGTCAGTGCATTGGATGTAGCTGATATTGCTGTTGCTGGTTTGAAAACATCTGCACGGTTCGCGGTTGTCAGTACAAAGAACGGTATTCCACGAGTATTGGCGGAAGTGAAATAATTTTTTAGGGTTGCAGGGACACAAACGGTTGTTGGATGAATAATAGAAAACAAATGGTATTAGCAAGTATTCTAATTTCAGTAGTTTTGTGTAGTATATTTCTCTTTGCAGTTTCGGTAAATGCAAAAACAGGATCCCTGCCTATTCTTGTCGACGAACAGTTTAATAATATCAGTGGATGGGCGATGTCCGGAATGGGAACAAAAGCAATCAGTCCGAATGGACAACTTCATTTAAAGAATACTGTAGGAAACACTGTGCTAGCAAGCAAAAGTATGATACTACCTGACAAATATCAGGTTGAGGTTAGCTACAAGGTAGACTTATTTGGTGATGACCAGGGGTTGTCTTTGTATAACGGAAAGCATAACCTGATGTTGTATTTTAGAACAGACGGTTTATACATAAAGACGTGGGATGGTATGCCCGTAAAAATTATACCCTGGTCTTCTGACACCAATTGGCATACATATAAAGTAATCGTAGATAAAGGTTTTGGTGCAGTATATTATGATGGAAACTATGTGGACTGTTACACATTAAATAAAAGTAAAAGTGCCGGTGAAATCCGGTTTTTTGTAGGTAACGCTACCGAGAGTGAAGCTCATATAGATTATATTACAGTAAAGGATTTGAGCAGAGAACCCTCCAGTACTTATACATACTCATATAATTTTGAAGATGAACCAGAAGGAACAAAGCCGGACTATTGGATGGAAACTACGGATAATGATTATCATAGCTGCATCCAAAATTTGTGGACTGTATTTGCAAACGGAGCGAACAAAGTATATCGAGCCGACAGTATGGCGAATGACACTTATTCTCTTTTACACGTTTTTGCACGAGACGTAAAGTTTGAAAGCAAATTCAAGGTAAATTCAAGCAATACCACCACGATCCTATCGTTTCATGTGAGACGGAATGACGATAATTCATATTTATATGCGAGCTACAGCTACTCCGACCAAAAATGGAGAATAGTGGAACGTATATCATTACTCGATACAGTAAATATAATCGCCGTCAGTTCATCCTCAACTCCGCTGGTTGTTGGTTGGCACACAGCCCGGATAATTGCAGTTGGAAATAAGGTTAGTCTTTATCTGGATGATATCAACTCACCGTTGCTCTCAGGAAAAACGATGAAACCGGGGCTTGGAAGAGTGGGATTAGAGGTGAAAAATGGCGACGTGTTTTTTGACGACGTGGTATATTCAGGAGAAGGTAGGGTTAATAAGGGTGTTAAAGAAATCGGCGGGTTTTTATACAAAAACTTTTCATCGACTGTATTAAAACTCAGTAATGGGAAATATATTGTGAAGTCAACTGAAAATGGCGTAGACGGAGTTTGGGAGTCTGTTAATGAAGGAGTTTCATGGACATTTGTTCCCTTATCGGTAGGACACTACGAGAAAATGGGCCGGGATGGACTTGTCCTTAACAACGGAAACCTGATTACGCTTGAGCGCAGAAGTTCTTCATCAGGTTTGGGCTTTAAATACATGGCATGGTCGTCGGAAGATTGTGGAGTTAGTTGGAACGGGCCGTATCATATCAATCCGGATTGGACTAACAGAATTACTATGGTGGGAAAACTTATGCAAACCACCGACGGCAGGATTTTCTTTGCGTCAGGAGAATCCTCGAATTTAAAGACAGGGGGAGTCCATATTTATTATAGCGATGATAATGGTATTACCTGGACAATTTCCACGACCCGTCATGACTATCCCACGTTTGGAATTAATTTGCAGGAAGGCGCTGTTGTTCAAACCGGTCCGAACACTCTTAAAGCTTTCTTCAGAACAGACTTGAAATATCTTTATGAAAGCGTATCTACTGATAATGGTGTAAGTTGGAGCGCGCCGGTTGCGACTATACTGCCATCACCGCGGGTCTCTTTCAGTGTGCGTAGAGATCCAACCACAGGATATCAATATATTGCCTGGGAAAATACTGATACAGGTGATTATCCTAAAATGCCGCAATACCCCAGAAACAGAATGTCTCTCGCAGTCAGTACGGATAATACGGCAACCTGGAAAATGGTTACTGACCTCGACGACTTTATGTGTACTCATGGAAAACAGAGCAGGCACATGAACACTTCAATGACTATAATAGACGGAGCGGTTTGGGTGGTTGCAGCAAGATGCCCGGCTGATGGCCAAAATAATTATCTGATGAGAATATGGAAGGTCAAATTAGATACTGTAGCACCATATAACAAGCTTATTGGGATCCACAACGTGTCATGTTATCAATAGGGCGTATTTTCGCTACTTTATGTTCTTGTCCACACGGATTGGCAGTATTATAAATGGAATTCCTTCCTGATAAAACTGTTGTTGCATACTGAATACAGTATAGTTGTGCAGCCAGCGGTCGATTATAGTATTTCCTGGAAAAACCAGCTGTCCACCGAAAAACACTGAGTTTGGGTATTTTTCGAGGATGACAGCGCCAATTTTTTTAATTGCTGACATCACGTCAATTCCAATAAAAGTCATGCCTTCCGAATGATACCCTTGATGTTCCATAAAGTTTGAGTACTGGCCGACATCTTTCACTATTTGATGTTTTAAGTTGTCCAATTCTTCGTGTCCTTTAAAATTTCCTGCGTCAACTACGCCAATCTGCACGAAAACGTAATTCTTGAACTCGTTTCCGAACAAACGGATAACGTTAAACAACGAATGCAGCCCAAGCCCGTTGTACCCGTTGACAAAAAGGACTGCGGTCTTTGCTTTAGGATTAAACGGTTCATGTTTATCAGGCAATATTTTGTCAATCGATATTTTTGTTGCGTCCATAAGCGAATCCAACCGGCGTACCTGTTTCATTGTGTCCAAATAGTATTTTTTTATAGTAACCGCCAACAATGCGAGTAAACCGGTTGCAGTAAGCGTAATCCAGCCGCCTTCATGAAATTTGATAACTACGACGGATGATAAAATGAATGCGCAAAGAGTGAATCCAATAGCGTTAATCGCGAATTTGCGTTTCCATTTCGGTTTTCTGTTACTCCACCAGTAACGAACCATTCCAAGCTGGGATAAACAAAATGTGATAAACACGTTGATACTATAAAAAATTACCAGTAGTTTTACTGACCCTTTAGAAAGAAACATCATTAGAACCGCAGCGATTCCCATTAGTACTATACCATTCTGGGTTACTAACCTATCGCTTAAACTCGCGAATTTCGTAGGGACCCACCGGTCTACCGCCATATTTGCCATCACCCGGGGGCCGTCCAAGAAACCGGTTTGCGCTGCAACAAAAAGGATTATTGCTTCGGAAACAAGTGTTATCCAAAGAAATATTTTTCCTGAAGTACCCCAGTCAGCAGTCATTTTTTCAAACAGTACCGCGTTAAGGGTTTTTCCAGAAACAAAGTGGGTGTCATAAAGCAAGTACGCTGTCATCAACCCCATCACGACTACCGACAGAGAGATTGCCATGTACCGCATAGTTTTTTTGCCAGTTTCCACTTTCGGGTCACGAAGGATCGGTAATCCGTTACTAACAGCTTCTATTCCAGTATACGTTCCTGCTCCCATACTATACGCTTTCATTAGAAGTGCAATTATTCCAAACAAACCAAGTTGGGAATGTGTTGCCGCCATATCAGTACTGACGTTGTGTATTACAGCAGGGAGAGTAAATGCGTGCCCGATTATCGCGTATCCGATTGCAAATAAGTGGGTAAAGACAAAACATAGAAATATTGGGATGAGAGGAACCACAGATTCTTTCACTCCCCGTAAGTTCATAATCGTTAATACTACAACAAAAAACAGTGCAACCCATAATTTGTAATGGAAAATATTATTGGGTAAAAAACTAAAAATTGCGTCTGCACCGCATGCTACGGAAATGGTAATCGTGAGGACGTAGTCTATAAGTAATGCACAACCCGATACTACGCCCCAAGTAGGTGACAATAATTTACTGGCAACGAGGTACCCGCCGCCGCCATGCGGGAAAAGTTCGATTATTTGTGAATAACTGGTGCTGATAACAAAAATTGTGAGGACGGTCATCAACCCGACTATTAAACTTAAATTTATGTGTGTGCCCAACGCTAAGAACGTTTCTTCCGGGCCGTAACACGACGACGATAAACCGTCTACTCCCAGTCCGACCCACGCGAAAAATGCGATGAGCGATATGTGCTGGAAAATGTTGCGGTCCAACGGGCTTTTTTCTTTTCCAACAACGAACCGGCGTAACTTGGTAATAAAAGACTCTTGTTCAAACATATTTTTGTATAACCTCCCAAAATAAAAAACCAGAGACATCATTTCTCCGGTTTTGACTCTCTCTATGGATTTACGAAGTTAGCTGTCGGGCTCGAGGTGAGACTCCTCTAATCTTTTTACAGACATTAGCCCCAAGATTGGCTAGTTAAAGCCAACCAAGTTTGGTTCCTCCGCTTTCTACACTGCATCTACGTAGTATAGAAACTCAACCGTAATGGTTATATTATATAACAAATTACTCGGTATGTTTTGTAAAATATGTAATAATATAAAACGTTTGGGAGGTAAAGTGATACACAACCAGTGGTACGCAGTGCTAGAGTCAAATGAAGTTAAATCGAACACCATACTCGGTGTTACGCGGTTGGGCGAAAAACTTGCTTTCTGGCGTGACGGTAACGGCAAACTTTCGTGTTTACTCGACAAATGTATCCACCGCGGGGTAGCGCTGAGTTACGGCGAGTACTGCGATGCTAACCATATCCGCTGCCCGTTCCACGGGTTGGAGTATGACATGTACGGTAAAGTCGTTGCGATTCCCGCAAACGGACGTACCGCACCTGTGCAGGAACGGTTTAAAGTCCGCGCGTATCCCGTGTATGAACGCGACAGCCTCGTGTTTGTTTATTGGTCGGAGAAAGATTTATCACGTGATGAATTTGCAGCAATAACACCACCCGAGTATTTTGACGATATTACAGCTGATCTGCAATACGCAACAGTGAAGGATTATTGGAAGACACATTACTCGCGGTGTATAGAGAACCAGCTTGACGCTCCGCATGTACCATTTGTACATTATAACACCATTGGCCGCGGTAACCGCACAGTTATCGACGGGCCGGTGGTGGACAAGGTTAGCGACAAAAAGTTTTACGTGTATGTATATATGCGGAAAGAAGACGGGACGGTTGCAAAGAAAGCTGCGGAGTTACCACAAAAAAATATTAACCAGT